>SKPJ01000375.1 GCA_007119595.1 Myxococcales bacterium | reverse complement strand
GGAATTGGGAGCGGTCTGAGTCACGAGAACCACAGGTCTGAAAGTGGCATTACGGCACCGATGCGTCGCGTGTGGGCAGCGCAGTTCGTCACGCCAAAATTAGGCACTGGAACAGGTTGCTCCAAATCGGTTGTTCAATACCTGTTGTCTCGTGGGAGTAGCGGGGGAGGAGATTAAAACGCACCTTTTTTGTCGGGGGCGATGCATCGAGATAGGTCGAAGAGCCTGAAGATCAAGACCTTTTCCTGTGGTGTCAGAGAGCCCGACGTGCAACCGGTGGGAAAGGGGTTCGCCGTTGAGGAGGATTCGCCGGCGGCGACGTGAATATCGCTGAAGACGACCCGGCCGCATTGCTCCTCTTCCGGAAGGGTCACCGGTGTATTGAAGCTGAAATACTGGGGCACTTCATCTTCTGTTTCCGGCATGCCGGGGAGGGTGATCGGTGGCTCCTCGGGCTCAATCCAAACCCATTCCTGAGCCAGGTCTTCATTGATGGAGGTAATGGATCCGCGGGCCTCGTTGATGGGAAATCCATCGCTGACGTCGGTGCCGGCGTGGTTCATCCAGTCAAAGAGCATCTGCCCCTTGTCGAAAGAGGTATCGATAAACCCCGTTTCCGTATCGGAGAGGATGGACATTCCCCCCCAGTCGGCCACCGATTGAAAGTCGTCGGGACCGTGTTGAAGCCAGGTGTAGTGAAAATGGGACAAAAAGACTCGACCACCGACATCGGTGAAGTCCCGAAGGGCCTGGCGAGCCTGCGATGGTTTGTCCTCCAAAAAAGGCTGGCCCTCACAGGAGTGGATGATGAGGTCGTATTTGAGGAGGTTGTCGAGGTCGTCCCACCAGTCCCAGGCATTGGTAAAGGTGGCACCGCCGTCAAAGGATCGGGTGCCCTCTCTGCCGGCGAAGAGATGGATTTTTCCGTCGCCCTCTTCGGTGGTGAATTCGGAGGTGCTGACCCCGATTTTACGCATCAAACACTCCATGGCGTCCCAGCCACCGGTGGTCATGGCGATCTGGGGTAGATCGCCCTCCTGCTGATTTTTCGGAAGCCGCAATAGATCGTCGTCGACCTCGTTTTCCGTGCATTCCTCAATGGTGGGGACCGTGACATGGCGCCGCCACTTCCCGACCTCGATGACCAGGGGGATATCGTTTCCTACAGGCACGTTGTCGAGGCGGAATTCACCGCGGGTATTGGTCCTTGTGCTGACCAGAGGAGTGGCGCTCAATTCGTCCTGACACTGCTCACAGGAGGCCCCTTCGGTGAGCGGTTCGAGGGGGCCGTCGGGGACGTAGACTGCGACGTCGGGAAGTGGAAGTTCACCGGAGGGAATGGTGATCGTCCCCCGAATGCTCGTCGGTGTTTGTCCGACACCGCAGTCGACCTGCTGGCAGTCCAGGCCCTGGCAGGTGAGCGGATCAGGGTCGGTGTCGTCGTCGACGTCATGGAGTGTGTCGGGGGCTTCGGCGTCGGAGCCGGTATCACTGCCGGTGTCATTGCCGCCAGTGTCTGCAGTGGACGAGGAGATGCCGGTATCCAAATCGGGGGCTTCGTCGATACACTCCTTGGCGATTGGATTCCACGTTTGATGGGGCGCGCAATCATCGGCGCTTGGCTCCGTGTTTGTGTCGCCACTGTCATCGCCACTACACGCGGCCTGAGAAACGGCGATCGCGGCGATGAATAAAAGGGCCCCTATTGGTGCTGCGTTACGTCGATGAAAAAAAAGACACATAGAAACTCCAAGCTCTACGGCCGGACGCTCCGGCAGAAGCAATGCGCTGCAAAGTTTTGATGATTCAGGGGTAAACGAATTGGCGCGCCAGGAACGTCGAGCACTACTACAGCCCACAAATTACGAGATCGAGCAGATCGTCGGCACGGTCGTATTGTTCCTCCGGCGGTGCATCGTCTCGACCCTCGAGGATGTCGATGAGTTGGGCCCGGATATCGTCGACGCGCTCGTCGCCTCGATCGTCGGCGCCGGGACCCTCTTTGGCACATAAAAATTTGCTCTTTCCGCAGGCATCGAAGGAGTCGCAATAGTCGTTGCGGGCGGCGTCGTCGAGGGCCTGGTCTCCGAAATAGGCGTCGCCGTCGATGAGCACCAATTCGACGTCTTCGGAGCGACTGTCGAGCACCGCTCGGTAGGGATCGTCTCCGTAGCGGCCGAAGATGGCCAGGTCGGCGTGATAGCCGGGTTCGATTCGACCGATGAACTCCTCGAGCCCCACCGCTTCGGCGCCGTCGATGGTCGCCATCCGCCAGATACGCTCCGGCGTCAGTGCTTCGATGTCCTCGGCGAGCCCATATCCCTTTGCGACCCGCATCTCCTGGAGCATGTCGAAGGCCCCGGAGATGGTCCAGTCCGGTCCGAGAGCAGTGGTGATATTCCACTCCAACATCTCCTCGATGGGCGCGGTCACCCCCTCCCCGTAGAGCTGGAAATTGCTCGACGGGGACCAGACGATGCGCGAGTTGGTCAAATAGACCTCCTCGAGCTGTGGTGTGGTCAAGGGAATGGCGTGGATGAGCAGCGCCGTTCCGTGTTCCAACAACGACACTCCGGCGTGGCGGTTTTCACGGGGATCGCGACCGGCGAAGGAGTCGAATTCGTCCTCTACACCGGAACCGCTATGCCCTTCGGCCATGTGGACCGCTAGCCGAGTGGTGGGGTTGTTTTCGGCCTCGAAGCTCTCGATGTAGTTGTCGGCCTGATCGTCGGTGATGTCGCGCGGGGAGGCGATGGTGGTCCGCATGTGATTGTGCTGAAGGCCGTGGTAGTGGTCGGCATTTCGCACTCCCCAGTCCACACAGCGCTGTTGAAAGGATTGACCCTGAATGGTGGTGGTGGCGTGGACCAGCGAGCGAAGCTCGCCCCACTTGGCGGCCGGACAGTAATGGGTGCCCCGGTTTCGATTGTCACCGTAGGGCGCGATATGCTCGCGATAGGCCGCTTCGTCGGCCCACTCGTAGCGGTTGTTGAATGTCGTCTCCGGGTTGGGAAACCAGGGGGGCAAAAAATTGTAGGGTAGATGGTTGTGGGCATCGATGAGGCCGGGAGAGATGACCCCCTCGGTTTCAACAATGGCAAAATCACCGGCCTCGGCCTCGGCGGTGCAGTCGACGTCGACGCAGACGATGAGCTCACCGTCGACGAGGACCTCGCCAGGGTCCAGCACTTCGTCGGGTGCCAATACGGTGCCTCGCAGCAAGAACCCATCGCTACCGGGCTCGATCAAGGTCGGTGCCGACGCAGGGTGGGTCTCGTCGTCGATGATGATCGGTCCCTCGTCGACGTCGGGCTCCACGTCACTTTCGACTTCGGCATCGCCGATGTCGTCTTCCACGTCGCTTCCTATATCCGGCACTTCCGGGTCAGGGCTTATATCAGCATCGACATCGTGTTCCGGTGTGGCGTCGGGAACGTCTGCTGCGCCAGCATCGGGATCGTCGAAATCGTCCTGGGGGTCGGAGTCCGCACAGCCCGACAGGGCAAATAAAATAGTGAGTGCGAAAAGGGCGATGTGGACGGGTGAAGCAGTTTTCATAGTCATTTCCCGGCTATTTGAGAAGCTCTCAAAAAAATCTCCCATCGGCATTCGCTGGCTGATTTTTCCGTTCTCTTTGCGCTCAAGCCTCGACGTAGTCCTACGGATACGCCTATGTTTGATCGCTTCGAGATCGAAAAAATCATCTCATCGAGCCTCGGTCCGATTGTTTTGACAGCTTCTGAGATCGGGAAAGAGAGTACCAAAAGTCGGCGGTGAAGCGAAATGTCAAGAAAACGGAAGTCAGCCCGTAGTTATGCGGTGATGGCGGGGTTGGGACGATTTGTGCATGATGACCCGGGCCTGGCGACCCCGGGATTGCTCCGGGCTCCGCCTGGTCCAATCATCCCTCGATGGTGCAGACGACATCGCTCACTGCGAATGCGTTGTTGTCCTCGTCGCACTCGTTGATTGCCCCATCGGGATCGACGTTGGCCCGAATGTCGAGGTCGGTGTCGAAGAGCGAAGAATCGACGTCAAAGGACAACTCGAAGACCTCGAAATGTCCCGGCAACAAGCGCTGCGTCGTCTCCACGCGGTGGTCGTCCACCGTCGAGCTTTCGTGCATCAATTCCACTTCGACAGCAACGCCGGGGGGAACACCGAGTGCACCTTCGTTGGCGACGGTGACTTCGACGCTGAGCATCTGTTGGTTGCCGCACTCAATCGGGGTGGTCAACAGCTCGATATCGCGAAGGACCAGATCGGGGGCGTCGAAAAGGCCGTCGGGCTGAACATTTTGGCGAAAGTTGTTGAGTCGTGGGTTGTCCCAGTTGTGTTCTGGCGGGGAGGGGACGGTGCCATCCTCTTCGATATTGGTGACGTGATAGGCATGTTGGTTCCAGATGCGGCGGGTGCGCACCCAGTGGCCGTCGGTATCCTTCCAGACCCAGAGCCCCGGGCGGTCGCCGCGCTCTCGATATGCCGAGGCCACCAACACCTCGGCGCGTCCGTCGTTGTTGGTGTCGGCGATGACCGGCATTTCAATGCGGGTGTTGCTCTCGTGGCGGTCGTCTTCGAAGAGCACCTCGCCGGAGGTGCCGTCGTAGATGCGAAACGCGACTTCGTCGGCATAAACCACTTCGGCGCGCCCGTCGCCGTGAAAATCAAAAACACTGGAGGCGGTGGCCCGGCTCGAGCAATCCTGGATGGGGGTTTTCCATAAAATACCCCGTTCGGCGCAGCCTCGGTCCTCCCAGTCGTCGACGTCGCACTCCATCTTGGCGATATTATAAAAATCGGCTCCTGCGCTCCCGATCTCCGGTGAGCCATCGCCGTTGAAATCAGCGACCGTCGGGGGGCCGGATTCGTTGGCGGGGTTGTCGTTACGGCTGCAATCTTCCCACGGCAATTGTTGCTCCCAGACCAATTCCCCTTGATGGTCGAGGATATATACGTCGCCCCGGCGTATGATGACGACGTTGGGATTGGGCTCGTCGGTAAAACTGGCGACCGCCGTGTATCCATCGCACCGAAGTTGCCCCTGACAGGCGGAACTGGCGGAGTCGAACTCGTAGGTCCATAACAGGTTGCCCTCGTGATCGTAGGCGCTATTGCCGGCCAGAATCTCTTGATGGCCGTCGAGGGTGATGTCGGCGACCACCGATGAAGGACCGAGGAAGGCGTTGTTTCCGATTCCGCCTTCGCTCTGGGCGGTCTCGACGCCGTCCCATTTCAATTCTCCGTTTTGTCCGTTGAGCACCACGTTTCCGATGATGACCTCCGGTTGTCCATCGCCGTTGATGTCGGCCACGGAGGCCGTGGCGCCTCCTCGGGTATGGACGTTCCACTGGGGATAGTCCTCGTTGTGCCACAACACCTCCCACTGCGAGCCGTCATCGGCGATGCGAGTCCAGGCGGCGGTCCCCTGGGGGCGTCCATCGATATTGGTCACTCCGACGATCTCGGGCACACCGTTGTGGTTGAGATCGGCGAGTGCTAGGCCACTGTCGTTGTTGATTGCCGGTTCTTCGATGGAGGCGATGGTCTCCATGGTTTCGTCGTCGTTGCAGTCTCCGTGTAAAATTCGCAGCGTCGACGGTTCATTGCAGCAACTCGTGCCGTGGCGGTCGAAGCTGGGAAAGACGATATTGGGAATGTCATCGGTATTGGTGAGCCCGTCGCCGTTGTCGTCGGTGAGGTTGGCGACCAGGGGAGTGGCGACGATATCGCCGCGCTGCGGCGACGTATCGAGGTCGTCGCTACGCCAGGTACAACCGACGTCGGGACTGAATTCGCCGGTCGGTGGTCGGTACTCGCAGACCGCGATCTGGTCCCGCGGAAGGCATCGGCCCACCGATGGCTCGCAAATTTCTCCGATGGCGCATTCCTCGCTGCGTTCGCAGTCATCTCCGGGGGCCACGCAGCCATCGCCGAAGCAGATATCTCCACCCTCGCAGCACAATTGCAGGTCCGTGCCGCAGCGCTCGCCGTCACAGGCGGATTGGCATTGTCCGTCCTCACAGACCTCGTCTTCGCCGCAACAGGTCTCACCGCATGTGGTTTGGCCGGAGGGACAGTCGGTTTCCGCGGGTTGGCACTGTCCGTTTTGGCAGATCTCACCATTCGTCGGCGAACAGCAGGTCTCACCGCACGAGATCTGGTCGGGGCTGCATCCGTCGTCCAAATCGGCGTCGTCATCGGAGCTCGCAACATTGGCTTCAACATCCGCTCCAACATCGGCTTGATCCTGGTTAGGCGACGTGAGCGCCGGTTCGCCGGAGCAGGCGCCGATCAGCGTGAGTAACGCGACCAACCATAGGATTTGCGGGTTCTTCAGCCATCGAAAAGTCTGCATTGGCGGGAACACTCCGAGAGCGTAGCGGATGTGGAATCGACGAGGATAAGACGATAGCACTCCCGGGCACTGAGATTCAATTTGCCCCACCGTCAGCAGTGCCGAGCCGAGGTGTCGACGATCGACGAAATGGGATAGTATGGGGTGGACAGATCGTCGAATGTGGATGCAAGGACGGGAGTAGCACAGATGACTACGGAAGCCGCGCAGACATCCAGGCTCGCCGATCTGGAACGACAGTGCCTCCATATGCTCAGCGCCGGGAGATCGCTGGGCGACATTTTGGAGACCGTAACGCGGAAAGTCGACGAGATTCTGACCAACGTTCGCTCGTCGATCCTGCTTGTCGAAAACGGCAATCTCAAACATGGAGCGGCGCCGGGACTGGCTCCGGCGTTCAACGAATTGGTCGACGGGTTGCCCGTCGACGAGGGGGTCGGCTCCTGTGGAACGGCGGCTTTTCGTCGCCAACAGGTAATCGTCACCGATACGAGTACTGATCCTCTGTGGGAGGACTATCGCGAGGTTGCCAGGACCTATGATCTGGTTGGTTGCTGGTCGACTCCGGTGAGCGATCTCGAGGGTCGTGTCTTGGCCACCTTCGCACTCTATGTCAGGGAGTGCCGCAAGCCCCAAGCGGCGGAACTGGCCCTCATCGATCGAATCGCTCAATTCGTCCGCGTGGCCATCGAGCGAAGTCGGGTGATGAAAAGGCTTAAGACCAGTGAGCAACGCTTTACAATACTCACCGATCATCTGGAGGATGTGTTCTGGATCACCGATGAATCCAAAGGGACTATGCACTACGTCAGCCCCGCCTACGCCACCATCTGGGGCCGGCGATGTGAGGAGTTGTATGAAGATCCCGGACAGTGGTTAGAGAGTATTCACCACGCCGACCAACCACGGGTGAGGGCCGCGGCAGCCAGGCAAGCGAGCGAGGAGTATGTCCAAGAATACCGGATTGTACGGCCCGACGGACAACTTCGGTGGATCAGTGACCACGGGTTTCCGGTACGAGACGAAGACGGTGAGGTATCTCGCGTGGTGGGCATCGCCCGGGACATCACAGCGAGAAAGCGGGTGGAGTTGGATCTCCGCGAGCGCCTCAAGGAGCTTCGCTGCCTATACGATATCTCATCTTGCATGATGGCTGATAGGGGCCGGGAGGTCGACGAATTGTGCCGTGAAATCGTGGAAGTGCTCGCCAGCGGGTTTCAATTCGATGAAATTGCTGCTGCACATATCGAGATGCGGGATGTCGCGGTGTACGGAAGCGGATGGCAACCGCCGGTGGCTTCCATTCGAGCTGATATCGATGACCGCGGGCAATCAGCGGGTTATATCGAGGTGGGCTACCGCGAAGAAGGGGCCGATCAGGGTGACGGATTGGGCCCGTTTTTGAGCGAGGAGAAACAGATGTTGGAGGTGGTCGCCGCCAATGTCGGGCAGATGTTGGAGAGTCGGCGCATGGCACGGGAACTCGCTCAAACCGAGCGCCTCAACGCCATGGGACGGCTCACCGGCGGGGTGGCCCACGACTTTAATAATTTACTCACCATCATCATCAGCAATGCCGCCATATTGGCCCGTGATGATAGCGTTCATCCGGACTGCAAGGAGATGGCCGAGGATATCCTGCAGGCCGGAAAGCGCGGAGCAAAATTGACGGACCGGCTCCTTGCATTTGCACAGCGAAAACCGGTGGAGTCGAAAGTCGTCGACGTCAATGAACTGATCCATACCATGGGGGGGTTGTTGCATCGAGCATTGGGGGAGCATATCGAGATCGAGCATCGACTGGCGTCCGAGGTGCGGTGTGTGCGCGTCGACGGAACACAACTGGAAAATGCATTGCTCAATTTGTGTATCAATGCTCGCGATGCCATGCCCGGTGGGGGGCGATTGAAGATCGAGACGTCCCGTCTGCGTATCGAAGGCGATGTGACGGGGCTTAGCGGTGAGCTTCATTCAGGTGATTATGTCTGTATTGCCGTCTCCGATACCGGGGCGGGGATGGATGAGGAGACTCGACGAAGGGCCTTCGAACCCTTTTTTACCACCAAGGAAGTGGGAAAGGGCAGCGGGCTGGGATTGAGCATGGTGTATGGATTCGCTCGACAGTCGAGGGGAGATGCCGAAATCGAGTCCCAAAAAGGCCAAGGGACGACGGTGCGTTTAGTATTGCCGGCCGTCGATCAGAGACGCGATACGATCGAGATTCGAGACGACGACCAGATACCAAGGGGACAGGGAAAACGGGTACTCGTCGTCGAGGACGACGATTTGGTACGCCGCAACACGACGCGACAGCTCCGTCGGTTGGGCTATGAGGTCGAGGCCGTCAACCGTGGAGATGTGGCGCTCGAATTGTTTCGGCGGCGCGATGATTTCGACGTGTTATTTACTGATATAGTGATGCCGGGAGAGATGAACGGATACGAATTGGCCCGACGGGCGCGGCGGATACACCCCGATCTTCCGATATTGTTTACGTCGGGCTACACGGAGAGAAAGCTCGACAATGACCGTGGTGTCGAAAGTGGTCCCATCCTCATCAAACCCTATGAGGTGCCGGAGCTGGCACGGGCGCTGGCAGCCTGTTTTACATAGGCTCTGCATCACCTCGATGGGCGAAGCGTCTAATTATCCCATTCCGGTTCGACATTGCCCTCAAAGACATTGCCGCCCTCATCGATGAGGTCGCCGGGATTGCCGGTGACGCCGCCCCAACTTGTGTGGAGCACGGGCTCGTCGTTGGCGAAGAAGGAGGAATCACCGACGTAGATATTCTCGTCGCGGGCGCGGGTGGCGGCGACGCCGCCCTCGGAATCGGCTTTGTTGTGATCGAAATAGGAGTCCGTGATGCGGATATGCGTTTCACCGTTGGTGTCTCGATCGTCGCCGTGGATGACTCCCCCGCGATTGGCGGCTTGATTTTCAATAAACGTCGAGCCCTTGATCTCCAGGGGGATCTCACGGGTGCTGACCTTGGGGGCCGGACCGTAGTTGATGACGCCGCCGCTTCCCGCTGAGTTGGTGCGGAATTCGGAGTTCTCGATGGTGCCGCCGTCACTCAACAAAAGGGCGCCACCGCGGCTGGCGGCCTCGTTGTCGATGAACAAGGAGCTCACAATGCTCACAGCTTGCTCCGCCGAGCTGTGGATCGCACCACCGGCGGCTTCGGCATGGTTGTTGCGAAATTCACCGCTATCAACGACGAGTCCGTTGCTGACCCAGACGGCGCCACCGTCGGAGTCCTGCGTGCCCGCTCCGGTGGCAGAATTGTCGGTGAATACCGAGTTTGTGATCCAGACCTGTTGACCGTAGATCGCGGCTCCCTGTTCGGCGGAATTGCCCGTGAATACGGAGTCGTAGACGTGGAGGCGGATATTTCTATTTTGATCGGGATTGCCGTCCAAGACGCCGCCATCGCCGCCCTGGAATCGAAGTCTCTCAAAATAGGTGTCGCGGTCATCTCTTCCGAAGGCCCCCTCTTCTCGAAACATCCTGCCCGAATGCCCGGTGGAGTCGATGGTAAAGCGCTGCGCCGAGGAGCCCTGGACATAGATGTCGATGGTTGCGGAGTTGATCCATTCGCCGTGTTGGTCGAATCCATCATCGATATCGTCGTCGACGATGATCAAAAACGCCGCGTCGTCTTCGTCGCTGTACTCCTCAAAATCGGCCGCCGCCTCATCCAGAGCGGCCTGGAATTCCTCGTAGTTGGTGACCGTGGCTTCTCCGACGAAATCAAGCCCTTCGGCGTATTTCGATTCGCTTCCCATCGGCGCTTCCGGCTCGATTTCCACCACTTCCTGTGGCTCTTCTTCCTCTTCATCTCCGCACCCCCAAAAGAGAGCGGTCGCCAGCAGGCAGCCGATGATTTTGAACGTTCGTCGACCCTGTAGAGTCCTCATGAACTTCTTCCAAGTGATGGTTGGTGCGTTATTGGCTCAAATTCCACGCATGAAATGGGCGGGCACGAAGGTGCGATATTGTATAGATAAGGTTTGGGAGTAATTCAATATTATTGAGGTGGCTCGTCCTCCTGTTCTTCGGCCTGGATACGCCACAGCTCGGCATATCGACCGTCGCGCTCCAGGAGCTCTTCGTGAGTGCCCTGTTCCACGATGGCGCCCTCTTCGATAAAGACAATGCGGTCGGAGTCGGTGATGGTGGACAGGCGGTGGGCGATGGCCAGGGTGGTTTGATCCCGGGCCAGGCGGTCCAGGGCCACCAAGATTTCCTGTTCCGACTCCGAGTCCAGCGAAGAGGTGGCCTCGTCGAAGAGGAGGATCGGCGGCGACTTGAGGATCACCCGGGCGATGGCGACCCGCTGTTTTTCACCGCCCGATAATTTGAGTCCTCGCTCGCCGACCAGGGTTTCCCAGCCGTTTGGCAAAGACTCGATAAAGGAGCTCAGATTGGCCATCTCAGCCGCCTCTTCCAGTTGTTCGAAAGAGGCCTCCCGGTCGGCGTATTGGATGTTGGCCCGGATGGTATCGTTGAATAGCACGGTGTCCTGGGGGACGACTCCGATGGCCTCGCGGATGCTCTCCTGGGTCACGTTGGAGATATCCTGTTCGTCGACGAAGATCCGTCCCTTCGTGGTGTCGTAGAAGCGAAACAAGAGACGACCGATCGTCGATTTTCCGGCGCCGCTGGGGCCGACGAGTGCTACTTTTGCGCCCGGTGGGATCTCCAGATTGATGCCCTTCAAGATGGGCCGATCCGGGGAGTAAGCAAAGTGGACATCTTCAAATCGAATCGATCCGTCGGTGACCTTTAGATCCGGGGCGTCTTCGATATCGACGATCTCCGGTGGTTCCTCGAGAAGCGAGAACATGCGCTCCATATCGGCCATGGAGTGCTTCAAGATGCTGTAGACGGTGCCCAGAAACCCCAGGGGAACGAAAAGCTGAAGCAAAAAGGCGTTGACCGCCACCAGATCGCCGATGGTCAGGTCGCCATCGACGACGCCCTGACCGGCCATGATCATCAATGCCGTCACGCCGAGCGCGATGATCAGGCCCTGGCTGATATTGAGCACCGACAGCGAGTACTGAGTAGTGACGGCGGCGTCCTCCCACTCCTTGAGATCCTCCTGGTAGCGATCGACTTCGTAATCGGCATTGTTGAAGTATTTGACGGTCTCGAAATTGAGCAAGCTGTCGACGGCCCGGCTATTGGCCTTTGACTCCAGGGTATTCATGCGCCGGCGAATCGGCATGCGCCACTCCGTTAGATAGAGGGTGGCGATGACGTAAAACACGAAGGTCACAAAGATCACTAGCACATAACGTATGTCGTATTCAGCGAATAAAATAATGCAGACCATGCCGATTTCGACGAGGGTGGGCACGATATTGAAGAGCAGATAATTGAGCAGGGTCGCCAGACTGCGAGTCCCCCGCCCCAGATCCTGGCTGATGGCGCCGGTCTGTCGGGTGAGGTGAAAGCGAAGCGACAATCGGTGCAGATGGCGCAATACGTCGACCGATAGCTCGCGCATCATGGACTGGCGGACCCGGGAGAAAATGGCGGTCTGGAGTTCGCCAAATAGGCTCGTGCTAAGCCGCAGGGCGCCGTATGCGATCAACAGTCCCAGAGGTAGCGCCAACTCGACGACCAATGACCCGTCCAAAGCGTCGACGATGGCCCGCAATACCAGGGGGACGGCGACGGTGGCACCCTTGGCCGCCAGCAGCATCGCCACCGCCAATGCCACTCGCCAGCGGTGGCGCCAAACGGAGGGAAATAGCTGCAGCAGTGACTTCCAGTCCAATTGGAAGTCATCGGGTGGTATGGAGCGGCGGCGACTCATGGGATTCCGTCAAGGTCATGGTTTGAAAACAGGCGGCCAAAGCCACAGAAAGCGGCCATCGTCATCGATTGTGCTTATTGATGTCGATCATTTCGATCGAGCCCGACGAGCTCGTGTTTTGCAAGCCAGTACAGCAATAGCAAGCCCGGAAGCGCGGCCACCGTGGTGGCGATGAAGTAATTACCCCAGCCCAACGATGCAACGGCATAGCCCGCTCCGGTGGAAGAGGCGGTCTGCAGCGCTGTGGCGATGGCGGTGAGAACTGCGTATTGGGTGGCCGTGTACTTTTTGTGGCACAGGGCGCTCAAGTAGGCCACGAATGCCGCCGTGCCCAGTCCGCCGGAGAGGTTTTGAACGCCGATGGTGGCCGTTAAGAGCTGCGCGTCTTGACCGATCGATGCCTGCAGCGTGAGCATGAGATTGGAGGCCATCTGCAATACGCCGCCGACCCACAACGCACCGACGATGCCCAATTGGCGCACCAGCAGACCGCCGACGAAGACGCCGATGATACTCGCCCCGAGTCCCCAGGTCTGGGCGATATTGGCGATCACCGTATTGCTAAAACCAAGATCGGCCAGCAGGGGATTGACCATCGTATTGGCCAGGGCGTCGCCCAATTTATATAGCACGACGAAACAGGCGATGAGCAGCCATCCCGGGCGTCCGGCGAAATTCTTGAAGGGGCCGATGACCCCCTCTTTGAAATGAGCCGCTGTGTCCTCCGGTGTGTCATCGTCTTCTGGCCGCTTGGGCTCGGCGCAGACCAGGGTGGTGATGACGCCGACGAGCATCAATAGGCTCATGGCGAAGTAGGTCAGTTGCCAGTCGCCGCTCCACTGGGCGATATGCAAGGCACCGGCGCTGGCGACGAGCATGCCCATTCGGTAGCCGAAGACGGCGGAGGCGGCACCGGCGCCCTGCTCCTCATCCTCCAGACTTTCGATCCGGTAGGCGTCGACGACCACGTCCTGGCTGGCCGACAAAAAGGCCACCAGCAGCGCCGCCAATGCGCACATCAAGGGAGCGCCCCCCGGCTGGCTCATGGCCAGCAGGCCGATGGCGCCGATAAGACCGATTTGCAAAAGAAGCAGCCATCCCCGGCGGAGTCCGAAGATGGCGCCCAGTCCGGGGACCGGAAGCCGGTCTACGATGGGAGCCCACAGAAATTTGAGGCTGTAGGGAAGGGCGGTGGCCGCGAATAACCCCACGCTTTCGATGTCCAACCCCTCCTCGAGAAGCCAGAATGTCAGCGTGCTGTAGACCAATAAAAGGGGCAGGCCGCTGGCAAAGCCCAGAAAGGCGAGCACCACCATGCGCCGGTCGGCGTAGACCCCCAGAGATCTGATCCACGATGTCATATCGCCAGTGTGGATCAGCGCGGGTCAGTTGGCCAATTTTTGAAGTTCGGAGTGATGAGGCTCTCTTGACAGCTTCTCAATGCCAGGTCACAGCGGCGCCGATCTGAAGGAAGTTGGCGTCGCTATTTTCGGTGACGACGAAGATCCAATTGGCCAGGGCGGTGACCGCCCAGGAATCGCCGACCATGAAATCATAGCCCCCTCCCAAAAGAGCGCTTCCCCCTTCTTCCTCGGCGATGATGGTGGCGATATCGGTCTCGAATTCGAGCGAGATCAACCCGACACCGACTCCGACATTGATGAAATAATGGTCCGATGCGTCGGGATAAATTCGGGCCGAGAATGCTGTGCTTCCCACGGATAGAGAAGCTGTGTCATCGACGTGCACTGCGGCGTTGGTCGTGCCTGCGAGCAAGAGATGGGAGGAGATGGAGCCACCCAGTGACAGGGTGAGCGACGTCCCGTGGAGGCGCTCGTCGCAGTCCTGGCAGCTAAGCGATCCGTAGCCCAGCCCGATGCTGGCCCAGAAACCGGTGCGCAGAGGCTGGGGCAGGGGCGCTGATTGGTATTGGCTCGTCGCTCGGGGGGGTTGTTCCACCGCCGTATCCTCGTCTGCCTCTTCGTCTGCATCTTCGTCTGCCTTCTCGGGTGGAGTTGTGGGATATTCCTGTGCGAGGACTTGCTGCGACCCGAATAGGCCGACCACACAACACAGCGCGAAAAAGAGATACCGGGCGTGGCGCAATGGCTTTCTCCGCAAGGGTACGGTGGAGGATCGATCCAGAAATGAAGGCAATGCAAATTCACGCAGGTCACAGGTTTCGCCGGCGAGGCGAGGGTTTCATCTATAAAACTTCCCGTTTGAATTGCGTCTTGTATGCGCGCATTTATAGCGACTATGTCCGGGGACTGCAATCTAAGCCCCGACAAAAGGGTATGATCAGCGGTAGTCGGTTGAGTTCACCAACGCCAACCTCTGGCGCTTGATCGAACCTCGTGATCTCCTCCACCGTTGGGGGAGGTGGGCGCGCGGTCTCTGCGAGCATCGCGAGCGGGCCGCGTATGCGCCCGGAGGGGGGATCGGTGAACCTGTGAAGATCGGGGGTTCGCGGTGCCCCCTCAGTCTCGCGGCGCTTCGCTTGCTCGACAGCTCCCCCACCGGGGAGCCGACTTTCGTGCTGCGGTTGGCGTTCGGGTGGTTGATGGTGCTTCTCCACCTGCATTGCGCAAGGACGTCTCCTGCACCGTTGGGGGAGGCGGGCGCGCGGTCTCTGCGAGCATCGCGAGCGGACCGCGTCTGCGCCCAGAGGGGCCTGTTCGCATGCCCGGTCCCCTCAGCGGGCACTCCCACCAACCACTAACTTACTGGCATTTGGGCTAACCAGGCTGTCAGGTCCTGTCGGGGCAGCTCTCCTAGAGATGTTCGAGTGCCTCGTCGATTCCCTCGAGATGAAAGGTCCAGGATTGGTCCTCGCGGTAGCTGTGAGCAGTGGCGGTGAGCTCGAATTGTCCAGCGTCGATGATTGCTTCCAGAAATGTCTGGAGATCGGTAATCTCAAGCGGGCCTGCCGCTGAGCCTTCCAGTGCGAGATCGAGACATCTCCACCTGTCGCAGACGACCGGTATTCAAGCAGTGACGCCAACTGACCCCCTCGAGGCAACGTAGATGACTTCGACGCCCGACGAACTCAAACAACAATTTCGTTCCTTCCACCGGCGCTACGACCAGATCACTGACATCCCCGAGTCGCCGCGCTCACTGCTGAGCGTCATCGAACACACCCTGGGCAACCACCGAAAGTCCGAGGTCTACGTCAACAAGATGCTCGCCTACTTCCTCAATCCCAGCGAATCCCACGGCATGGGCACCGACTTTCTTCGCGCCGTCCTCGACGGCCTCCCCTCGAGCTGTGGATTTGAGGAAGATACGTTCGAACTCGGCGACGTCGTCGTCGATGACCAGGTCGCCGTGGGGTCTGGCTATGTCGACCTCGTCATCCAGGTCGAACGAGAGTGGTTTTTGATGATCGAACTCAAATTCCGAGCCGCCGAAACCGGGACCGTAGCATATCGAAGTGCCCCCGATGTCGGCGGCGCCAACAAGAGCGAATACCAATCCGGCCACTACTATCTGTACCTCCACCACCGCGACGAGCCCCAGGCCAGCGAGTCCGACTTTGCCAACTGGACCTGGAACACCTTTATCACAGATGTTCTACGCGACTTTTGTTTTAAGAACGGCCCTAGATACCCACAGCGCACGACCACCCAACTTCGCGAGTTCATCGACGACATTAAGGAGATCACCGGCATGAGCGATCAACAGCCCCGAAAACGAGAAAAGATCCAGCTCTATATCGACAATTATGCCGCCATCCACGACGTCACCAAGGTCTTCGACAAACACTGGAAGGAGTTCTCCAAACAGTGGCAAGGTCGTCTGGAAGCAGCATTGCAAAACGACGGCTTCGACACTGACAACTGGCATCTATCCTTAAATCATAGCGAATGGGGCCGCATCTTCCGGCATGGCTGGCACACCCACATCAAGACCTTCGAAACCCTCTCCAAACGCGCCTCGGACCGAAAGGATGCCCGCATCATCTTTCACCACCGCCTGAAGCGAAATAAGGTGCTGGCCATCCGGGACCGGAAACTCAAATTTTACTTTCGCCACTGCGGCTCCAACGACACCGAGTTTCGCGCCGCTCTCAACAAACCCTTCGACGCCCGGACTGACGAGATACGTGCCCATCTCCCCTCCACAGCCCGCCTCACCGGCAAAAAGCGCGACAAAATCGAGGCCACCTACGACATCCAGACCGACCATTCCACTGACTTTTTTGAGGCCTATATCCAGGCCCTCAAACAGGCCCTCATCGACCTCGCCGCCGACAACGAACCCCTGCTCACCATCCTGACTCAAAACTACCAAGAGGCATTTGAGGAGGTCTACGGCTGCGAACCGGTCGTGACGGCCTAAAGGTTCTTACGGTTTGAATATAAGTTTGATGGCAGATCAGCTCAGATTATAAGGCTGATGT
>SKPJ01000137.1 GCA_007119595.1 Myxococcales bacterium | reverse complement strand
TGTCTTAATAGTTTCCGAAACTAGCGCGTATCACAGCGGTTCAACCCACCTGCACAGTGTTGCTCATGATTGAAGCTTGTTGTGCCGACAAGGAACCTCCGTTTTGGTTGAAGGTGCCCTGTCTGGATTCCTATGAACTTTTCAAAGAGCGTTCCGCGTTTTGTGCGGCACCTCGACTCCGTTCGCCAAAACGGCGACTCTTTGTCGAAGGGCGACGAACCATAAGCTCGTTGCCGGGGGCTGTCAAGTGTTTTATTTCAAAAAACTTGTCGAGCCCGCAATCTCGTTGGGATGTGACAAGCGCCGAAGCGAGTGACTCATTCCCGACGAGGGACGCGGTTTATAGGGGCTGTCGATGGTGGCGTCAAGGCCAATTATCGAAAAACCCTGCCGGCCACCAGCACACCAGAAAACAGGTGGCACCAATGACCAGAAGTCCTATTGTATGCACGGGCGGAATCCGGTCAAGTAGATTTGTCAATTTCTGGGAATTGAGAGGGGAGAATTGAACTCTTTGACTGCAGGGGATGAGTAGTATGATGGTACCAGGATTGACGATGCGGAAAACGATGAGGAAATAGATCGGTTCGGATCGGACTGTGATTCTCGTATTGCCAAGGTAAGCTTACTCAGTGGTGAGACCATGCGAATCATTTCGGGAAAAGCCGGAGGCCGTCGTCTGGCGTGTCCGCGCACCGACAAGATACGGCCCACGGCCGACCGGGTACGGGAGGCATTGTTTTCGATGCTCGGCGATCTTCGGGGAGCCGTGGTAGTAGACGGGTTTGCAGGGACGGGAGCCCTCGGTCTGGAGGCGTTGAGCCGAGGGGCGAAGCGATGTTATTTTTTCGATCGCTGTGGACAGGCCGTGGATACGATTCGAGAGAATATCCGACGAGTGGGCGTCGCAGAAGAGTCAGTAGTCGGGCGTTACTCATTCGTGGACGGTCTGGGAAAAGTGATCGAAGGAACACCGGATCTGTGGTTTCTCGATCCACCATATGGAAGCGGCCTCGCGGAGGAAGCGCTTCGGGCGATGGCAGTAGCGGACGTAGTGACCGTGGGGGCACTGGTAGTTTGGGAGTCCGATAAGGACGAAGAGATTCCAGTCATTGCGGGGTTCGAGCTCGTTGAACAACGACAATACGGCCGGACTAGACTGGTGTTTTTTCGCCGCCAAGATGTGGAACCTGAATAGCAGGGTGCGGCGACGCATCAGCGCTGTTGCTGGGAGCGAACAAATCTCGTAGTGATGGTCTGGTCGTCGAAGTTAACGCCTAGCCCGTAGATTTCACGCAGATCACTGGTCTTCGGCCTGGTCGCTAAATCCTAAAAGTCTCATTGGTTGAACGTCTCAACACTTGACTGAAACGTATGTCTCGCCGGTGCCGCATTTCAGTTAAGTGAAGCGACTTTTAGTTGACGAAGCGTTTGGAAGCCCAATCAGGCCAGAAAATTTTCGGTGATCTCGGACAGCAATAAAAAGAACAAGGCCATCATGAGTCGTACAGCGATTTATCCGGGAAGTTTCGATCCTCTAACCTATGGTCATGTGAGCATCATCGAACGCGGATTGCGGGTATTCGACAGAATCATCGTCGGGATTGCGATCAATGTGCGAAAGACACCGCTGTTTTCCGTCGACGAAAGGGTGGAGTTGATCCGGGGCTCTTTTCCAGAGGAAGAGCGCCTCGAGATCGATTCCTTCCAAGGACTGCTCATCGATTACGCTCAACAGCGCAACTGTCAGGTCATCCTGCGGGGACTTCGAGCGGTCAGTGACTTTGAATATGAGCTTCAGATGGCCAATATGAACCGAAAGCTCGACGATCGGATTGAAACGATGTTTATGATGACCGAGGAGTCTCATTTTTACGTCAGCTCGGGATTGGTCAAAGAGGTGGCTCGCTTTGATGGCTCCGTTCGCGATCAAGTGCCGGACCATGTCGAAGAAGCACTGGCGGAGAAGTTCGCCATACAAAAGAGCTGATACAGAATACGTCTCAGGGCCACACAGCGTCGTGATCCCACCCAAGTTGAAGACACAGCGCAATTCATGATCAACCCACAACCAATCGAGGTCCTTCGGTGAAACAACTGAGCAAACGAATCCAACGAGTAGAACCCTCTCCCACGCTGGCGATCTCCGCCCGCGCCAAGGCGATGAAAGCCGAGGGTATAGACATCATCAGCTTCGGCGCCGGAGAACCTGATTTCGATACACCGGAGGCGGTGCGTGAGGCAGCAAAGAGAGCCATCGACGAGGGCAAGACCCGGTATACTCCGGCACCGGGGATCGCCGAGTTGCGGGACGCCGTGGCGAAGGATTACGAACGTCGTCAACGGAGTGTCGAAGCCCACGAGGTCATTATCACGGTGGGGGGAAAACAGGCCCTCTACAATGCAACGCAGGTATTATTCGACCCAGGTGATGAGGTGATTGTACCCGCCCCTTATTGGGTGAGCTACCCGGCACAACTACATCTGGCAGGGGCGACTCCGAAGATCGTGACCACCGGAGTCGACGATGCCTATAAGATGAGCCCGGAGAAGCTTGATGAAGCTCTCGCAGACTCCGACGTGCAGGGTTTAATCCTCTGTTCTCCGTCGAACCCCACGGGTGCGACGTACAGTGTTGAAGAATTGCGAGCTCTCGGCGAGGTCTTGTCGAATTACCGAGACGTCGCGGTGTTGTATGACGCGATGTACGATCGACTTTGTTATGACCAGGCGGTGGCCCCGGATCTGGTGGCGACGGTGCCGGAACTTGCGAATCGAGTGATTACATTCAATGGATTCAGCAAGACGTACGCCATGACGGGATGGCGGCTCGGTTACGCGATCGGAGCTGCGGAAGTGATCGCGGCGATGGCAACTCTGCAGAGCCAATCGACGTCCAACGCGACATCATTCGCCCAATATGGGGCGTTGGAGGCGTTGAAATTAGACGACGAAATCATTGACGAGCGTCGCGACGCCTTTGAGCAGCGCCGCGATCTCATCGTCTCCGGTTTGCGGGCCATCGATGGCGTCAGTTGTCCGTCGCCAAGTGGCGCGTTTTACGTATTTCCCGATTTTTCGGAATTCGTGGGAGAGGGGAAGGACTTTGCCGATGACCTGAAGCTGACGGAGTATTTACTGACCGAGGCCGAAGTGGCGGTGGTTCCCGGCTCAGCCTTCGGATCGCCCGGAGGTTTGCGACTGGCATACGCGATGGACGAATCGACGATCGCCGAGGGAATCGAGCGAATCACAGCGGCGATGGAAGCACTCAAATAACACGAGGCTCAACCGCCGTCGTCGCCCTCTTCGCCCTCGTCGTCGCCGCCGTTATTGGCGGCGTCGTTTCCGTTGCCGTCGGCATTGGTTCCGTCATTGCCGTTGTTGTTGTTCCCGGTATTGTCGGAAGGGTTGGGGGCCGTTCCTCCACATTTTTCGAAAACCTCCTGATATTCACCAACGGAGCTATCACAGGGCACCGGTTCATTGCATCCGACCTCGAATGTATTGGGTGGGAAAGCCTCGCACTGAGGGGGCTCGAGTTCCTCGTTGCACTCAAATCTCAACGTGGTGCCTTCGGGGTCGCGTGTCGAGCCGGGACATTCGCCTTCGTCATCGCAGAAGATAATATCGATATGGCCGTCGCAATTGGTGTCGGTTCCGTCACAGACTTCATCGATATCCAGGGGCTCTTCCGGAGGATAATCGGGGTCACCCATATCGCAGACGAGTTCCTCTTCATCGTTGTCGTCATTGTTATTAGGGGTGTCGAATTGAGGCTCATCGCAAAACCCCTGTTCGCCACACACGAAATCAGGGTCGAGGCAGTCGTCATCGTCGTCACAGGCGAACATATCGGGTTCGCTGGCTGAGAAATCGACGGAGCAACCGGCCCAGACGACGACGCCAAAGGTGAGTAAAAAAGCGACGACCAACTTACACTGTGGGGATCTCATCGATCGAACCCTCGAGAAGAGAAGGCGGGAGTTACAGTTACACGATAGTACAAAGGCTAAAATCTCCAACTGGCGCCGAGTCCCGCTCCATCGTCATCGAAGTGAGGGGCGAGTTGGAAGGAGGAGCCGGCGTCGGCTGCGAGGTCCATCTCGGGCTCATCCTCGGAGCTCAGGATAAAAAGCAAGACACTGCCGGCAGCGAGGATGATCCCGGCACCCATTCCGAAGTTTGCGATCGTGGCCTGACTCTCCATGTCGCGCTGCATGGTACGCGCTTCCTGCTGGGTCAAGCCAGTATATCGATTCTGGCTATCGCGAGCGAATTCCTCCTGGATTTCGGACTCCCGACTGCTGACGCGAAGGCCGAAGATCGTGCCAATTCCAAGAGAGAGAACGGAGGCACCACCGGCAAAATAAGCGGCGATGCGCCCTGCATTGACATCGGAGACATCGACATAGGGATCGTCAATCGTCCCCTCGCGGATGCCGAAGATATCGTTGACACCAGCGGGAATGGCCTCGATGACATCATCGATATCACCGAGCCCGGAGTTGGAGTGATAGGCGACGAAGAGGCGGTCACCGACGTCGAAATAGTCGATATCGAGGCGATAATCACCTCGATCGATCTCAACGCGAGCCTGGACGATACGGTCGACCCCGGCGGAACGACCGACCCCTGCTAGACACAGCGATTCGCGGCTGCAGTAGTCGGGGTCGCGATCCTCAAGGGCCGGCAGGAGGTCGCGATCTCCGTAGACGGTGATCTCGGGCATTTCGCCGACGGCTCGTCGCAAGGCGGCCTGGATATCGCTGCGTTCGTGGGCGGTGATATCGTCGTTGGGAACGGCGACGACACCGACGTCCTGAGCTTCGTCGAAGTCGTCTGCGGGATCGAAATCATCGTCCTGCAGATCATCGGGAGCAAAGGTCATGGAGTCGTCATCGTCGTCCTCGAGCTCGTCCGGCGTAAAGGTCATCTCGTCATCATCGAAGGCGAGGGCCGTAGCCGTCGGCATGGTCAACACGATGGCGAGAAAAACCGCCAGGGAGCGATGGGAAATCATGAAGCGCTCTCCATTGTTTATCGACAGTTGAGTACAGGTACCCGACCAGTACAAGCCGTCGCAGAAACGATTCAAAAACGGCGAAGTCAATACGCGTCCGTGGCGACATCGAGCGGGCTTGAGAACCCGGCGGTGGTTGCCACCTCAACGACAAGTACAGCAATTACCACACCCATAATCGGCGCGCAACAAAGTGGAGGTCAGTGGGGTCGTGACAGCAGATGTGCCTGGACAATAAACCCAACGTGGCAAACAGCGAGAAGCCAAACGCCTCATCACTTACCTGAAACGTAGGTCTCGGCGGTTGAACGCACCATCTTTCAGTCGCCCCTTACTTGAAGTAGTGTTACTACGCCTGCACTCGAGTCGGCCCGAAATCTGGCACGTTCGTCTCGGCGGTGCCGCATTTCAGGTAACTGACGGAGCGTTTAATAGCGGAGAGAAATTGAGGGAACAACGTTGAAGCCGGAATTAGAGTCGGACAGCGAGGTTGCGAAGGAATCGGTTGTGGGCCCGGACAGCCAAGCGCAGAGTGAAGGGTCGTCGCCGGCCTACGAAGAGATGCTGCCCGAAGGGCTACCGGTTCTGGAAGACGAACTCGGGGAGAGCTCGGAGGTCACGGTCAGCGAGGAGGACGACGAAGCGTCACAGGCGTTGGCCCGGCGACTGTTGGAACGCCCTGTCCCGACGGCGATGCGACAGCGGCTGGGACGGTTGATGGGATTTTTGGCCAAATTGCTATTTGCCCACGTGTTATTCGAACGGCGCTCAGTGGATAATATTCGCGATGCCGACGAACGAGGCACGGTCGTCTACGCCATGCAAACGCGCAGCCGCCTCGACTATCTATACTTCAACTACGCATTCCTAAAGGACGAGCTCCCGCTGGCCCGATTTGCCAACGACGTGAGTCTACGGCCGCTGCGCAGTCTATGGAACTGGCTTTCCCGACTGCTACGGCGCGGTCCCCCGCCCCCCGAAAAACAGATGGAAGCGCTGGTTCATCATGGAGAATCGGCGTTTCTTTTCTTGGAGCGTCCCCGCCAAAACGAGGAGGAAGCCTTGGCCTATAGCCAATCCTATCTGTATCGGCTCATTCGGCTACAGATGCGGCGATCGGAACCGATCTATGTGATCCCTCTTTTATTGGTCTGGGCAAAGCGTCCCGATCCGCGGCGAGCGAGCTTTTTGGACGATGTCTTCGGCACCGTACAATCGCCGGGTTTTTTTCGAAAATTCGTGCATTATTTTCAGACCTTCTGGCAGAGTTTTCTGCGCTTTGGTCAACCGATGGTGCGCGTATCGAGCGCCATCAATCTACAGAATTTTTTGCGCGAGTATCCCAACGCCGACAGCTCGGACGCCTCGGAATTGCTCCGTTCGCGGCTGGAGGAGTTTATCGGTCGAGAGCGGAGAGTGATCCTCGGTCCCACGGCGCTTCCACCGGAGGAGATCCACCGAGAAGTGCTACAGCGTCCGGAATTGGCTGCAAAGATACGCCAAATTGCCGAAAAAGAAGGGGTCGACGAAGAGGTGGTACGTCAGCGAGGCCGGGAGCAATTGGAAGAGATCTCAGCGGCCCCCAAATTGTTGACGATGAAGTTTTTTAGCGCCGTATTGAGCTTTGTTTGGTATCGCATCTACGACGGATTCGAGGTCGACGAGGAGGGTCTTGAGGAGGTGCGAGAGGCCGCCCGGTCAAGCTCCATTGTACTCGTACCGAGTCACAAGAGCCACGTCGATTATCTGGTATTGAGCTATGTGTTTTATCACTACGGAATGATGACGCCCCATATCGCCGCAGGGGTCAATCTTTCATTTTGGCCATTGGGATCGATTTTTCGGCGTGCGGGAGCGTTTTTTATTCGCCGCTCCTTTCGAGGCGAGGAGCTGTATCCGGTGGTGTTTCGGGAATATCTGATCCGTCTGATGGAGGAGAGCTATCCGATCGAGTTCTTCATCGAAGGCACGCGCAGCCGCACCGGCAAATTGATCAAGCCAAAGTACGGCATGCTGGATATGATGGTACGGGCCTTTGCTACGGGAAGGCTCGATTCGGTCAAGATCGTTCCCATTTCGGTCGGGTACGAGAAAATCATCGAGGAGCGCACGTATCGACGCGAACTCTTAGGGGAGGAAAAACAACGTGAAAGTCTGGCGGATCTGTTGAAGACGCCTCGGTTTTTGACGAGTAAGAAGGGACGGCTGTATGTGGAATTCGATGAGCCCATCGGCCTGCAGGACTACTTCGCCCGCTACGACATCGACCGCCTGGAGCCCAGCGACGAAGAGCTGGATGCATTGACGGTGCGGCTGGCCCATCGAATCATCTACGATATCAACCAGATCACGACCGTCTCACCGACGGCGCTGACAGCGACGGTACTGCTCAACAATCCATCACGGGGGCTGGATCGGCAGCAGCTATTGTACGAGGTGGGGTTTTTGCTGCACTTTTTGACGCAGCCTGGCCGCAAGCGCAGATTGTCCGGTGCGGTGCGAGAAGCGCTGGCGTCGAAAGAGTCGACGATCGAGGAAGTCTTACAGACCCAGGGCGGCGATCCGCCGGTCTGTCTCGATATCGAAGGGGTCGCCGGTGGTGACGAGCCGGGGCCCGTCAATGTGGAATCCGTGATGGGTTCGGCGGTCACCGGCGTCATCGACCGTGCCCTGGCGATCTTCGAGCGGGAAGAACAGATTCATATTCGAAAGGAAGACGATGAAACCTTTTACAGTCTCGAAGAGAATCATCGCCTGGAGCTGTCGTATTACCGCAATACCCTGATTCAGCACTTCGTGCCCGAAGGGCTACTGGCGACGGCGATTTTGCGCTTTGACGAGACCACAATCGATTTGAAGGAGTTGATGGAGGAGACGCGCTTTTTGAGCCGTCTGTTCAAATACGAGTGGATCTACGAAGAACGTGCCGAGTTCGAGAATGTCTTTATGCGCACAGTGCGCTATTTCGCCACCTCGGAGTGGATCGAGATGGAGGAAGAAGACGAGGAGGAGGTATCCATAACGGTCGCTACTCCGGCGCAGGAGCTGCATTATTTTCGCCGCATGGTACTGACCTTTTTGGAGGCCTATGCCATCGTCGCCGGAATGCTCGACGAACTCCAAGATGGACGAATGGAAAAAAAGACATTCGTCAACCAAGCGATCAAGAAGGGACGCAAGGGATATCTTCGAGGCGATGTAATCTTTTATGAAAGCATTTCCAAGCCGACGTTCCTCAACGCCCTGCGGCTTCTCGAGGACTGGGGTGCTGTGGAGGTCCAGCGCGAGTCGGGACGAATGCGGGACACGACCTACTACGCCGTGACCGATGAATGGCCGGCTCAAAAATACTGGAGCCTCAGAAAGCGGATCGATGCCTTTGTCTATAGAGATTGGGAGTTGCGCAATCAGATCGCCGGCCGACGCACCAAAGGGTAGCCCGTAATTCGGCACCAAGGACTGTGCGCCTGGTCTGTCACAAGGTGCGGGTTGCCGGCACAGTCACGCGGATCGTGGTGCCGAGGATGCTAAGCCGATAGACATGCCCGGCAACTACGGTGTCCAGCGTGATCGTCAATTCACAATGCTCCTGTTGGCTTCCCATGGGGCCATCTTCGGGCCCCTGCCAGACACATTTGAGCTGCGAATTGTAGTTCACGGGCGCGTTCGCATCCTCATCGACGACCTCCAACTCCTCGTCGATATCACAGATGCTCAACGTAAATCCCTCCATCTCGATCGTATTTCCCCTCAATTCACCGCCATCGGGGGGCGACGTCTTTGTAATATGCGGTGGCATCATGGGAGGCGACTCCGGTGATGAAAGATAGGAGGGTACAGAAATGGCTGGTCTACAGCTAGCAACCGAGCAGTTGCAGCGCGATCACCGGTAATCGATTCCACGATTCACGGGGGTTTATCCGAACTCAGATAGGTCATCACGGCCACTTTTTAGGCAAAATCTTTCCTGCTCTGTCGATAATAAGGTCATGGGTTGCACGAAACTCTTGGCAACCCGAACGAAAGGGGTTGGATATACAACTTACTGTAGGACGCTGCGCTTCGCTGTCGAGAGACCAACCTCTCATCTTCTCGACTCGCTTCTCCTTAGCGCCTGCCCAACTTCGGATCGACGCAAACCACATCGAGCAACAGAGGAATGACACCATGCCAACCAAAGATCGACAACAAAATGAACTGGACCGCTTCCACGACCTGAACGACCTCTTTTGTGCCGTCTATGAAGACAGCGACTATCGCTTCGGTGAACTTCATCTTGCCGAGCATATGGGACCCGACGAGTACCCGGATCACCTCATTGATCCGCCGGAGCATATGAAGGGAGAGTGGACCTATCATCACCAAATACCCATGGTACTACATCCCGAAAAAGGCGCTTTGCTGCTGCGCACAGCCTCTCTGTGCGACGATGACCATCCCCTCTCTCTGCGACGTCACATCCACGAGACCCACAAGGAACTGACCAACCTGGAGTGGAAGCTCCGACACCGACTCGAAGGTCTCCAGTTTTGGAGCGATCGTCCCATCGTCATGGGCGTCGGGGTAATCACGCGAGAGACGTGCAACGATAGGCTTCGTCCAAAGAGCGTCGATCCACCGGTCGTCATCGATCGCAACGCACTTCCGAACTTCGCATCCCACATCGACGCCCTCTTTGACTATTATACATCCCCGGAGGTGGAACCGATCCACGAATGGGGCGAGCGCCTCATCCACGTCATCACTACCTCCCAGGAGCGACTCGGCAGTTTCATCGACGAGACATCTCTTCTGCGCAGCTACAATGAATGGGATCGCCCCCTGGATGGGCTGGTCAAACCCGCGATCTAACTTGCGTGCGGCCCGACTGCCGAGAGAGATTTCGATCTCGGCGCAGGGTCACCATCGCCGTCGCATCGCGAATCCGAGTAGACTCGCGGTTGGAGAGGGCCGGAAACGCTTTGGTTCAATGGCAATTGGGATAGATTCGCTGCTATGGAAGCAGATGCGCATTTTGGCACGGATATCTGCTCGCGGGTCCGGACGCACGCTATCGATCAACCGGGTGCCCGCACAGCGCATTGTAGAGAGCGTTCGGTAGAACGCGGGAAGGGTCAGTGTGCGTGGGTATCTGCGAAGTCGCAATCGCATGTGCGTCAAAGAAGGGGGCTAAACGCCTCATCACTTCACTGAAACATACGTCTCGGCGGTTGAACGCAACATCTTTCGGTCGCCCCTCGCTTGAAGTAGTGTTACTACACCTGCACTCGGGTCGACCAGAAATCTGGCACGTTCATCTCGCCGGTGCCGCGTTTCAGTTAAATGACAAAGCGATTGGTCTCGGTTGACGCCGTGTACAACATTTATGAGTATTGCGGCGTCAAATGAATCGTCATTCAGTACGAGTGGATCGAACTATTCCAAATACCCCAACGAGGCACCATGAGTCGGCAAGAACCCCAGGGATGTGCATTCCTCATCGAAGAGGTCGGTTTCGAGGAGATCTTTACTCCCGAGAAGTTCAGCGAGGAACAGCGAATGTTCGCTGAAACGGCAGAAAACTTCCTAGAAAATGAAGTATTTCCGATCATCGAAGAGTTGGAGAAAAAAGACTTCGACGGGATGGTAAAACTGCTTCGGAAATCGGCGGAGGTCGGTCTAACGATGATCGACATCCCCGAAGAGTACGGAGGGCTGGGGGTGGATAAGACCACGAGTATGGTGGTGACGGAGCGTCTATCGACGTATTCGTCGTGGGCGACGACCTACGGAGCTCATACGGGAATTGGGATGTTGCCACTGCTGTACTTTGGTACGGCGGAGCAAAAAGAGAAGTGGCTCCCCAAAATCGCCACCGCAGAGATCATCGCAGCGTATGCATTGACGGAACCGACAAGTGGTTCCGACGCACTGGCGGCCAAGACCCGCGCCGAATTGACGGAAGACGGAGAGCACTACGTACTGACCGGCAAGAAGATGTGGATCACCAACGCCGGGTTTGCCGATTTGTTTACCGTCTTCGCCCAGGTCGATGGTGACAAGTTTACGGCGTTTTTAGTGGAAGGGGATCGCGAAGGCCTGTCGTTGGGTGCGGAGGAGGAAAAGATGGGTCTTCGGGGCTCATCGACCCGAGAGGTCAACCTGGAGGGGGTCAAGATACCGGCCGACAACCTGCTGGGCGAAGTCGGTAAAGGTCACAAAATCGCCTTCAATATCCTCAATATCGGGCGATTCAAGCTCGGGGTCGGAACGCTGGGCGGTGGAAAACGAGCACTGAGCGTGGCGACCAAATTTGCATTGCAGAGAGAGCAATTCGGCCAACCGATCGCCGAATTCGGTGCAATTCGCTCCAAATTGGCGACGATGGCGACCAAATTGTATAGCCTGGAGTCAATGTGTTATCGGGTTGCCGGTTATATGGATCGGAATCTGGAAATTCTGGACTCCAATGCCGAGGACTATCCGCAGCAAGCGATGAAAGCGATCGAGGAATTCGCCATCGAGGACTCGATCATGAAGGTCTACGGCTCGGAAGCGCTGAACTTCATCGCCGATGAAGCAGTCCAAATCCACGGAGGACTCGGCTACTCGGCGGAGTACGAAGTGGAACGGATTTATCGCGATGTGCGCATCAATCGCATCTTCGAGGGCACCAACGAGATCAATCGGATGCTCATCCCGGGCATGATCTTGAAGCGAACGATGAAGGGTCAGCTCAATCTCTTCGATCAAATTCAGAAAGTGGAGCTGGCGCTGGCAGAAGGTGCCAAACCCACGCCGCCGCCCCAGGATGACGATCCGGAGCTTGCCTTTGAGCGCTTCGTCACCGAACAGTCCAAAAAGATCGGGGTATATTGCGCCAATCAGGCCATCCAAAAACATATGGCCGATCTACGTGAGCAGCAGGAGATCTTGATCGATCTGGCAGATATCATCAGCCAGTTGTACGTGATGGATTCGACGGTGAGCCGAACGATGCAATTGATCGAACGCGATGGATTCGAGGCCACCAAAGCACATCGGGCAGCGACCCGGATCGCATTGGCCGACGCCTTTCAAATCGTGCGCCATCGCGGTGAGCGGTTGATGTACAATCTCGCCACAGACGACGAGCTCAACGCTCATCTGGAGGCATTCGAAAAACTGTCGTTTTATCCCCGCATCGATGTCATCAGTCTTTCGCGCATCGTAGCCGACGCGGTAACTGCACGGGAGCGGTATCCGTTTTAAACGCCTCATCACTTAGAAGCTGTCGAACAATCATCTCGAGGCCAACCATCGGGGCCGGTCAGTCTCCGTAACAAATCGGGCCGTCTTCGATGCAGCGCTCGCCGAGTTGGAGGTCGTGAGAGGTGATCAGAACGTCGTCGGGGTGTTCTTTGAGATGACGGCGCAATGCTCGCAGCGAGACCTGGACCCCTCCCATCGAGGTTCCGACGGTCTTGGGCATCAGACCGAAGCCCTGCTCATCAAAAACCTGAGCCCTGGTGTAGGCGGCGTCACCGGCAAAAAAGATCGCCGATCCATCACCAAGATGGATCCGATAGCCGCAATGGCCCGGAGTATGGCCCGGGAGAAAGAACATCTCGATGGAACCATCGCCAAAGAGGTCGATCCCCTCCTGGCTGTCTGCCAGATGAGGAACCGGTTCGTAGAGGGTCACGCAGTGCTCGAGTGACTGGAAATCGGAGCGTGCATATCCTCTGGCCCCCGCTCTACGCGCTGAATCCTGATGGGCAAATTCCCACTCGCGGCGGGAGAGATGAAATTGAGCGTGGGCCAATGTCTTCATCCCCCCGGTGTGGTCATAGTGAAGATGGGTCATCAAAATATGGGAGACATCAGCCGGGCGATGACCGAGCTGTTCGAGGCGGGGGACGACGGACCAGCGCTCGCGAAAGACAAGACCCGTTCGCTGCATCACAGATCCCATCAAGGCTCCCAGATTCGAGGGACCTTCGTGGCCGTAGGGAGCATCGAACAAGATCGGGCCGTACTCGCTGTGTTCGGCCACCCCACATAACATGGGGAGCGTCACCAACTCCCAGCCACCCCCTTCGACGATCAGCGATCGGGGAATTCGAGCGTACGCGCAGTGAAAAAGCCAAAAGCGCTCGATCATCGACAAACTCCGGATTCGATACTGGCGACGAGATTGTCTCCATCACCTACGGCCAGCGGTGCAAATAGGATGCGTCCCACATCGTCATCGCTCACCCCATCGAGTTCGACGCGAAGATAGTCCTCGGTCAACCCCCGGCCGGTGCCCTCGACGATGATCTCAGCGGCCTGTCCCGCTCGGGAGCGGCGATAGGCCAAGCCCTTTTGCATCGCCAATTCACGCAACTCCTTGCTGCGCGCGGCGGCGACCGTAGAATGGACGGGATCGGGCAATTCAGCCGCAGGGGTTCCCTCGCGCACGGCGTAGGGAAAGACGTGGAGATAAGTAAAGGGAAGTTCCTCGATGAGCTCACGGGTCTCAGCGAAATCCTCGTCGGTCTCGCCGGGAAACCCGACGATGACGTCGGCGCCGAGTCCGATATAGGGAAGTCGAGCCACGACCTCGTGCATTCGCTGGCGGTATTGCTCACGGGTATGCCAGCGCCGCATATCGCGCAGCACGTTGTCGGAGCCGGATTGCATCGGGACGTGCAGGTGGGGAACGAGACGACCGCCGGAGGTCTCCAGAAGGCGGAGAAGATGATCGTCGATCTCGGTGGCTTCGATACTTCCGAGACGAAACCGCACGTCCGAAACCTCGTGGATGAGCCGCTCGACAAGACGAGCCAGCGTATGCTCCGATTTGGTAGTTCGAGAGCTCAAATCGCGACCGTAATGGCCGATATGGATTCCCGTAAACACGATCTCTCGATGGTGTGTCGCGAGGTTTTTTGCTTCAGCGACGATGTCGTCGGGCTCGCGGGAACGGCTGGCGCCGCGAGCAAGTCGGGTGGCGCAAAATGAGCAGCGCCTATCACAACCGTCCTGGATCTTCATCCACGCCCGGGTGCCCCGCTCGTTGCGCGTCAACAGTTGCGCACCGATGGGCTCCTCATGGTGCTCCATCAGCGGCGCGTCGGGAGCGATGCCGTTGGCCACTTCGACGGCGTCATGCCCTCCGACGATCGTGTCGACGGCGTCCATCTGCCGATACATCTCGGGATAAAGTGCAGCGGAGCAACCGGCGACCAACACTTGCATGTCAGGATGGTCCCGTTTGACGCGGCGGATCGCCTTTCGCGCCGACGCGTCGGCGCTGGTGGTCACCGTGCAGGTATTGACGATGCAGGCATCGGCAGTATCTGGTTCATCGACAATCGTTGCCCCCCGCGCCTGCAACTCCTGGCGGAACTTCTCGGTGTCGTATTGGTTGGCCTTGCAGCCAAATGTAATCAGATGAACTTTCATAGCTGAGCACTACTTAACCAGTATTACTTGCAAACTCGGAGTGTTGGCTTCGCCAAATTCTCTGCTTTCCACCGCAACACCGGTTTGAACAGAGAAATCACCTCTCTAAATCGCCCGTTTCGCGGACTGATGGCGGCATCTTTTGGTTGCTCTGCATGTGAAGTAGCGATGCAATATCCGGATCGACCGAAATCGGCGATCCATCATCTCGCCGATGTCGAATTTCGGTCAAATGATTTCCCAATTAGCGGTGTGCGGGGAAGGCCGGACCGGGCACGGAGGGTAACCATTCCGGAGGGTAGGTGCAATGAAGTCAGGGCTCGGCACGTTGATCGCCGTCCGTGGGTTGTCCCTCGTCTTCGACTTCTTGTTCGGCCTGTGCCGCCTCCTGACGCGCTTCAGCGGTGACGATGCGCTCTGCGAGCAACCCGCCGCCGATGAGACCGAGGATGAGCAAGATCGCCGAGTAGATATAGGCCTTTCGCATGTACTCATCGTCTTTTTTTTGTGGTTTTTTCGGGGTCGGTTCGGGGCTCATAAAAGCTCCTTGGCGTCACGAACTTCAATGAATACGCGTTGTGAAGATTTGCAGACGATTGCAATGAAAACGGGCTTGCGAGGAAAAGGGGTAAGATAAACGACTGGATATCAAGGCCCATTCCACAGGTCTCACCCGGAAATAAACTGCTGCATCCGTTGAGCGACATCGCGCTGGACGTCGCGAGCACGGGCCATGAGCGCTTCGGTATCGACGCCGCATAAGCGGCCATCACGGACCAGTTGTCGGCCCGAAGCGAAGACGTGTCGCACGTTGTGTTTTTGGGCCGTGTAGACCAGTCGGGCCTCCACGTCTCCGCCGGGTCCGCAGCCCGGGTCAGAATCGAGATCCATGACCACTAGATCGGCGGATTTTCCGACCTCCAGTGAGCCCACCTCGTCATCGATACCGAGGGCGCGGGCGCCGTCAATGGTAGCGAGTTCCAACACCCGGCGTGCCGGCATACTCTCGGGGCCATGAAAGGGCTTTTGGAGTAGTGCGGCGAGGCGCATTTCGATAAAGGCATCGAGATTGTTATTGCAGGGCGCTCCGTCGGCCCCAAGGGCAAGGGGAACGCCGAATTCATCGTAGCGCGGGATATTGGCGATGCCGCTGGCCAATTTGAGATTGCTCGACGGACAATGGCAGACCGTGGTGGACGTGTCGGCAAGGATCTGGCAGTCGTGGTCGTCGACATGCACACCGTGTGCAAAGACGCTTTGAGCGCCGGTGATGCCCACACGCTGGAGAAAATTGATATTGCTGACCCCGTAGTGTTGTTGGGTGAACTCGTTTTCGAACGCGGTCTCCGAACTGTGGGTGTGAATCGGGCAATCGAGATCGGCGGCGGCCTCGCCGACCTGGCGAAGTAGCTCTTCAGTACAACTGACAGCAAAGCGAGGGGCGAATGCATATTGAATTCTTCCCCCTGCGGCACCGTCCCAAGTGCTGTGGAGCCGAAGGCTTTCGCGCATGCTGTCATCGGTGGCCTCATGCAGCGGCTCTGGAACCTGGTCGCCGTGATCCATCATGCACTTTCCGATATGAGCGCGCAGACCCGATTCTTTCACCGCTTCACCGATGGCGTCGGTGTGGTGCACGGTGCCCATATCGAGAAGTGACGTGGTACCGCTGAGAGTCAGCTCGGCAAGGCCTACGCGAGCGCTGACGGCGAGGGCCTCCGGTGTCAGAGCCGCTTCGTAAGGCCAAATGCGACCGCGCAACCACTCGATCAACGCCATGTCATCGGCGTGATTGCGCATCAGGGTCTGACATAGATGGATGTGGCACTGGACGAAGCCGGGGATGATGACGTGGCCGTCGAGATGCAGCACTTCGGCGCCGTCGGCGTCTTCGGGATCGATGGATCCGACGGCAGTGATTCGACCGTCTTCGATGAGTAATCCACCCTCGAGCACAGCCCGCTCGGGGTTCATGGTGACCAGGGTAGCATTTTTTAGCCAGAGCGCTCGTTGGGACATGACCAGACCCTTTGCGATAACGGCAGGATGTAGGGCCCATCACGGGATTCGCCGGGCCCAACCACCTGCCAATACAGGTAATCTTTTTTATACCGCGATCTTGTACGTCATCGCGGCGAAAAACGCCACTCCGGCGGCC
>SKPJ01000600.1 GCA_007119595.1 Myxococcales bacterium | reverse complement strand
TCGGGGGCGAGCTCCCAGGTTCCGTCCACTCGGCGGGTGAACACCTGGCGTTCCAGGCTGTCGTCGGAGTGGCGTACCGTGAATTCGTCGGGTCCGCGGGCGACGACGGCGCGCTTCCACTGGCGGCCCTTTTCGTCTTCGGGTTCCACGGCGGTGCAGTACTGCTCCAATCGGGCCACCAACTCGCGGGCGTCGTCGTGGCGCTGCAAGAGGTCTACCAGGTGCTCCAGCAGGTGCTTTCGGTAGGTCTCCCAACGGCGGGTCCAGGCGCTCAATCCGGCCTTTGACGTGTCGTCCGGGTCGATGGGGGGCGGTTCGGGGATCTCGTAGTCCATGCTTCCCTCCAGGTTTGTGCTCGGTTCGTTATCTTATACCCCAATGAGGGCGAGGCGTCATAATGTGGTGCGGAGTGAGGGTCGCTTGCGCGGCTCGATGCCGGGGATGGCATCGCTCCAGCGGTTAGGGGGGTTTTAGACACCGTCACGGCCGTAGCTCACCAAAGAGGTCGAGATAGGGCTTGTAGTGATAGCGGCGGTTGCGGCGCTGACCGGTGACCTCGGCGAGGATGCCGAGGGCTTCGAATTGGGCGACGAGTTGGTTGGCCGCGGTGTAGGATCGGTCGATGTGCTGTTCGACATGCCGTACCGTCACCGACGGCTGGTCAAATAACGCCTCGAGCAATGCGTGGGCGGTGGGCAAATTACCCAACTCCCCGGCGATGAGTTCGCGGTGATTCTGGCGCAATTGTTGGATCTCTCGGGCCGTCGTATCTCCATGGCGAGCCACCTCGCGAACTCCCCGCAGGAAGAATTCGACCCACCCTTCCAAATCGTCTTCGTCATGCACGCACTGCAGAGCCCGATAATAGTCCTGACGGTGGCGTTTGAAGAAATCCGACAGGTATAGCGTTGGCCGCTGCAAAAAACCGGCATCAATGAGCATGAGCGTGACCAATAACCGGCCTACGCGGCCGTTTCCGTCCAAAAACGGGTGGATGGACTCGAATTGCTGGTGGACCAATGCGGCGCGAATCAACACCGGAAAACGTTCGTCCTCGTTGATGAATCTCTCCAGGTCGGCCAGCAACTTCGCCACTCGCCCCGGTGGCGGTGGTACGTAGGTTGCCTCCTCCCTGGTGCATCCGGGAGGACCAATCCAGTTCTGGATCTTGCGAAATTGGCCGGGAGCCCGGTTCTCGCCCCGTGCTCCGCGGAGTATTCGACGATGGATCCCCCGAATCAGCCGGGCGCAGATAGGTAATTCGCCCAACTTCTCCAGACCGTAATCGATCCCGTCGATATAATTCTCGATTTCCTGAACATCGTCGCGCATTTCGGAGGGAGTGGCACCTGCCTGGTGATCAATGAGATCGTTCATCGATGCCTGTGTTCCCTCGATCTGCGCCGAGAGCACCGCCTCTTTGCGAATATACATCTTGACGAAGAGAGCGGGGTTCGGAAGAAACTCCGTCGCCGCGTCCAGGCGTGCCAGGGCGCGGTCGGCGTCGGAAAGGAGTGCAATAAAAGGCTCGAGGCGAAGTTCCAGCTCATCGAGCTGTGCCGGAATAAATGCCTCAAAACCCTGCGATTGTTTTTCAAAATGACCTGCTCGCACCGTTGTTTGTCCGCGGATGGGAGAGCGTGGAAGAACTCTTGTTTAAGTAAAGCCCCCTTACGGTTTAACAAGGACGCCCTTGCAACGTCCATATGCAAGTTCACTTCAATTAAAAAAGCGACGACGGCCTTTATTGAAGTTATTGGTCATTTACTTACATAAGGCTGACCAAAAGCCGGCATATTCTGCGGGACTTGAATGAAAGTGCGTCTGGAGTGAGGGTCGCTTGCGCGACTCGATGCCAGGGATGGCATCGCACCAGCGTATGCGGAGGTTTGGCGTCACCTCGACCGTGCAGTGATTCTCCTGATCACTGCTCCGACCCCAGGTGGTCACGCCAATATCCTGGCCGGCGTCGTAGATGGCCGACGGCGATGATCAGAACAGTCTCATTTTCCAAGGTATAGACGAAACCCCTCACGTACTGGCATTAGGGCTCAACTGAGGGTCACTTGCGCGACTCGATGCCAGGGATGGCATCGCACCAATGCGAATGCCCCGGCGTTCACTTCAGATTGTGTACGACGTCGGCGTCGCCGGCATCGTCGTCGAAGACGTCGGCGATGACTTGTTGGGTGACCTCGAGGAGGTGCTGCTGAAGGATGTCGTCGTATTCGACAAATATGGGCCACAGCGTCTCCTCAACAAAGGTGTCGGGGACCCGGAGCATGACCGTGGTGCGTCGCTGGCCCTTGTAGCGATAGGGGCGTAACCCATAGTGACGGCAGACGGCCATAAAGAGGCGATGGCTCCAGGGTCCGTGGAAGGTAAATTTGTGCTCGGTCACCGACTCCGTGCGCTGGAGTTTTTCGAGTCTTTCGAGGAGCTTTCGGTGTGCCCGGCCGGCGGCCTCACGCTCGCCGGCTGTGGCACCGCGGTCGCGCAGCGCTTCGACTTTGCGCAATTTTTCGGCCAATTCTTCGATGCTGGTCATGATATGTCGAAATTTTGTGGGGGAGATGATCACCAACTCTGCACGGGAGCAGATGATGGAGGATTTCGAAACAAGACGCGAGGAGATTCTCGAGACCTATGCCCGATATCGAGAGTTGGCGTGGGACTGGAGTGATAAGGCCTTCGATGTTGCGCAGAAGCAAGCCAGTGGGGATGCAGTGAAATTCATGGCTCGCCAGATGGGCATTATGGTGGGGAATACGGTCTTCTTCGAGTCGGAACACGAGATGAGTATCCTTCAGGATTTCGTCATCTTCGGTACTCCCCAACAGGGAGAGCGCGCCATAGAGCGATTCATCGACCGTACGTTGGAGGAAGGCGAACTCACGGAACGGGAGCGGCAGTTTCTGGAGAGTCGACGCCACGATCGGTTCGCCGTCGTGGAGGTGGTGCGTCCGATATATGATTTTGGGATGTATTGTGAGGACTATCTGGTTGGGGACGAGCTATTTATCGTCGACCGCAATATGTCTAAGACCGTCGAGCCCGGCACTTTGATCGCCATTCGATTGATTCGGATAGATGACTGGTACGTGAGTACGGGAGCGGGATTTACCGTCGATGATCGAACCGTTGGTGCCCTACCCCACCATCTGCGGCGCCTGTACCGGGAAAAAGGAGACCGGCCGGAGGAGATCCCCCCGTTGGCACGGCGCAAATTCGAGTGCACCCTTTTCAACCTCGCCAGCCGAAGCGGGCTGACGAGGCAGACCCGAACGGAATAGACGCGATGAGGTGAGGTCGGTTCTGCGAATCTAATCTGCTTTGCACCGGCGGTTGGGGGGATCGGTGAACCTGTGAAGTTCGGGGGTTGGCGGTGCCCCCTCAGTCTCGCTCCGCTCGACAGCTCCCCCACAGGGGAGCCGACTTTCGTGCTGCGGTTGGCGTTCGGGTGGTTCGCGGTGCCCCCTCAGTCTCGCTCCGCTCGACAGCTCTCCCACCGGAGGAGCGGACTTTCGTGCTCCGGTTGGCGATGGGTGGTTTGCGGGGGCCCCCTCAGCCGCGCACGGCGCAGCAGCCCATCTATGACTGGTCAGTCAGAAATAGGGGTGTCTTGACAAGGGTTCGAGTACAGCCCTATTCCCTTTTTGCTCGATGCTTGAGAGCTCGTATTTAGAAATCTCGAGAGACTGCCGGGGAGTGGCGGCGGCGAGCTTTTTTAGGACCCATACGCATTAGGTATCTCATCATGACAGATCAAACTCGGTCCCGGCCCACGGCGGCCTTCTATGACGTAGACGGAACACTGATCAAGACCAACGTGGTCCACGCCTACGCCTATTACGCCATCAATACACCGGAGTTGACAAAGCGCATTGGAAAGACCGCCGGCCTTCTGGCGGGATTGCCCTTTTATTGGCTGGCCGACAAATTCGATCGCCGGCTATTCAACGAGGCGTTTTATAAAAACTACGCCGGCTATACCGAAGATCGGCTCGTGCTGTTGGGCGAGGAGATCTTCGACAACGTGATTCGGCCCAATATCTTCGACGGGGCGCTGAGCCTTGTGAAGCGATCGCAGCGCCAGGGGCATCGCCAGATCTTGGTGACCGGGGCCATCGACGTCATCACCAGGCCGTTGGCCGAATTTCTGGGCTGCGATGACTACGTGGCCAATCGCCTCGAGCTCAAAGACGGAGTGGCCACCGGGCGTCTGGAAAAGCCCCTTATCGCCGGTGCCAACAAAGCCCTGTGGGTTCGCCAATATGCCGAGGAAAAGGGCTACGATTTGGATGGCTCCTTCGCCTATGCCGACAGTGGCTCCGACGTCCCCCTTCTCTCCGTGGTCGGTCATCCCTGCGCGGTGAATCCGGATTTCAAGATGCGGACCACCGCCCGGGCCTATGACTGGCCAGTACTGGAACTCGACTGACTATCTCAATTCGCACCCCATTTGTCGTCAAGGTTTTGCATGTCCGACACATCTGTATCTCACAACACGGTCCGTATCCTCGATGAAGACTCGCGGCCGCGCTATCTGCACTGCGGCGAGGATTTTATCACCCATAAATTTCCGGCGGGCACCCGTGTGCTCTATTCCAATCCGCCGATGAAGCCCATCGAAAACCGTGGCGCCGCCATCCGGTACGCCCTCAATCACCCCGAGGGAGATGCCAAACCGCTGTACGCCCGCTTAAAGCCCGGCATGAAGGTCACGATTGCCATCGATGATATCTCGGTGCCTCTGCCGCCGATGAAGACCCCCGATGTGCGCCAGGAGATCCTGGAGATTCTGCTCCAGATGCTCACCGATCACGGCGTGGAAGACGTGGAGATGATCATCGCTCTCGCCCTGCATCGTCGGATGACCGAAGGGGAGATCAAGCGCATGGTCGGCCCCGAAATCTTCGCCGAGCACTATCCGGAGACGCTGTATAATATGGACGCCGAAGACGAGGACGAGATGGTCGTCCTCGGCAAAACCGATCACGGCGAGGACGTCCAGATCGTGCGCCGCGCCGCCGAAAGTGAC
>SKPJ01000123.1 GCA_007119595.1 Myxococcales bacterium | reverse complement strand
CTGCGATGTTGTCGAGGCATATTTTCTCGCGGGTCAAGACTCCGCCCGCGCTCTGGCAGCTTTGACCTGTGGCACAATCAGTGTCGTCGCTGCACTCCGTAAGCTCCGAATTTGTGCAGGAAATCAATGTGGCCAGAGTCGCCGCCGAGACCATTGAAAGAACGCAGAACAGTCGGAGCCAAAGCCACTGACTGCATTGCATTCGACCCATTTTCGGTTGGAAGAATAATCTTCGGATACGGAGAATGTGGGAGTTGTGCCTCATTCGATTGATACCCTTGAGGGAAACTGGCACCGGGGTCAATACGTCCATATTGTAAGGAGGTGCACATCCATAGAATGAGGCGTCATCCGCGTTGATCGCAAGACCGATTGTTGCGAATTCGCCACGGCTCCCCATCTGGTCTACGAAAAGGAAGTTTGCTTATGTCGGCACAACAGCCCACGTCGGTTCCAAAGGCTTTGCGAATTTGGTTTGTCGTCCATTTTGTGGCGGATATGGTCTTTGCCATACCACTATTGTTGGCTCCGGAATGGCTCTTGGGCCTATTTGGATGGGAGATCATCGATCCCTTTACGGCTCGATTGGTAGGAGCGGCGTTGGTGGGGATCGGTGTGGAGTCGTTCTTGGGCAGAAATGCGGAAGTGGAGTCCTTTCGGACCATGCTTCGCCTCAAGATTCTGTGGTCCTCCGCCGCCGTGGTCGGTATCTTGATCACCATGATCGAGGGCGCCCCGCCGTTGGGATGGCTCATCTTCGCCATCTTCGCCGGGTTCAATCTGGTATGGGTGTATTGGTTTGTTCGACTGAGAAGCTGACATGGAGTGGAGCCGATAACATCTTCGCGGCGTACCGCGAGCTTCGGCGAGCCGGGCGGCGCTGTTATCGCGTTGGTCGCAGGGCACGCCATTGCGATGTCAGCCCTGGTCCCTCACTTCGTTCGTCCCGGGTCGGGGGATGACATCGGCTCCAGGATGTGTGAGTGCCCGAAAAAAGAAGCACACCCGACGCATAATGTATGCGCCGGGTGGGTATAAAGATCTCATTCACCAGTCATAGCAACTGATGTTTTTTATGCATTGTGCTCAATGCGTCTGTGTGCCGTCGGGGCCGTGGGGATGGCCGTGGGCGATTTCTTCGTCCGTGGCGTCGCGGATGGATACGATATCGACGTCGAAGTGAAGGGTTTCGCCAGCCAGCGGATGATTGCTGTCGACGAAGACTTCGTCGTCTTCGATGCTGGTGACCCAAAGCGGAAGATGGCTTCCGTCTTCGGCCTCTGCGGTAAACGCCATTCCCTCGTACAATTCTACGTCTTCCGGAAATTCGCTCCTGTCGACGCCTTGAGGGCCCGGGCCCTGTTTTTCACCGTAGCCCTTGGCGGGGGCCACTTCGACCTGAAAGGAGTCGCCCTCGGACTTGCCCTCCATCTCCTCTTCGAGACCTTTTACGATCTGATTGGTGCCGTGAAGATAGGGAAGGGGTTGTTTGTCCTTGGACGTCTCGATGGTTTCGCCCTCGTCATCCGTCAGGGTGTAATGAAAGACAACGACTTTTCCTTCGGATACGACCGAGTTTTCTTCGGACATTCTGGCTCCTGTTCAACGAAAATGATGATTGCCGGCGGGGCGGATTGGCTCCGCTTGGTCCTGGTTATGGGTCGAGGAGCGAATCGACGCCGACGCGCCGTGCAAATGAGGGATCCTTCTGTTGGACCCTTTTGAGCAAGCTAGTTGCGCGATCGCGATCGTTCAAGCGCCGAAGGCAAAACAAGCCGAGATCGAAGGCCTGTTGGGCCGTGAGTTCTCGGTCTGCGATGGCGTCGACTCCCGCAATCAACACCTCGTCGGTGGCCTGCATTCTCCGTTGGACGCGTAGCATTCCGACATTGGCGTCGACATTTTCGGGCTCGATTTGCAGGGCCTGTTGAAAGTGATTTCGAGCTTGTGACAGATGATCGCTGCCCCGCTGCAGGGCTTGTTGGCCGAGGAGGATGTGGTGTGCGGCGCCGGCCTGCCGAGGGCTTTCGTGTTCTTCGACTTCATCGGGCTCGCCGGCTTGCTCCGGCTCGTCTCCTCCGACCGATTCCTCGCGTTGTGCCAACGGTTCGGGTTGTTGTTCTGGCGCCTCGGACGCTGGTGATTCATCGCTTGGTTCTGGGTCGGCTGGTTCTGGGTCGGCTGGTTCTGTGTCGATGATATCGACGGATTCTTCGTCTGTGTGGTGCATGGGAGCGGCGGCCACGGCCTCCGGTGTTTCCACCGGCTCGTCGACGATCCGCCGGTTTAGAGCGTCGATGGTGTTGCGCAGCAATTGCGGATCACTGGATTTGAAGCCGCTGAAGTTGGGATCGAGCTCCAATACCCGCTCAAAGGCATCGCGAGCGCGCCGGGCGGAGTCCGCAGATGCGTCGGCGTGGCGGATATGGACGTTTCCGACGATGAGCCATGTCAGCGGATCATCGGGGCGCTCAGTGACGAGCTGGTCCTTGAGAGCCCAGCTCGCCGGCTCATTTCCGAGCTGAATATAGGTCCATGCCAGTCCAATGGCGGCCACCGAATCAGTGCCGTGGCGCTCAAATTCTTGCCGGTAGATATCGAGCAACTGCGGGTAGTTTCCGCTCAATAAAAAGCTCTGCTCGATAGGACCCAATACATCGACGACGTCGGGTCGGTTCAATAACTGTGGTGCCTGAGCGGCAAAGCCCTCGCGGACCTGGGTGTAATTCGACTCCTGTTCTTCGGGAAGCGTCGGACGTGGGGTGTCGACGGTGCGAGTTTCGAACGATTGGGTACCAAAGGGCGTAAAGTACACAACGCCATCGCCGTCTGCTAAGACACCATCGCCGCAGGCGACCAGTGCCGTGGCGAGCAGGGCGATCAACATCGGGGTTGTCGTTGCGCGATTCACCAGGCGACCTCATCTGCGATTGGAGCGAACGTGTCGACTCTCTACGACGTCTACATCGGATTGGGCGCCAACCTCGGCGCACGCCGCAAAGCGATTCGCCGGGCCCTCGATGCCGTCGGTGATCTGCCGGACACACGGCTCGTCGACGTCAGTGATTTGTATGAAACCAGGGCTCGTTTTGTCGAGGACCAACCGGATTTCATCAATGCCTGCGCCCATCTTCAAACATCGTTGACGCCCGAGCAATTGCTCGACCAACTGCTGCTTATCGAAAAAGATATGGGCCGCGTGCGCGGTGTGCGAAGGGGGCCGCGGGTCATTGATCTGGATATCTTGTTTTACGGCGACCGGGTAATCGACAAACAGGGTCTGACCGTTCCCCATCCCGACCTGCAAAACCGAGACTTCGTGCTGCGGCCGCTCTTCGATATCGCGCCCCGGTGGGTGCATCCGGTGCTCGACAAGACGGTGCGCCAGATGTTGGAGCAGCTCCATTAGGGTAATCAGGCAACCCCCAGGTGGTGATCCTCGAGGCGGCGGATCTCGTCGCGCAGATCGGCGGCTTCTTCAAAGCGCAGGTCGTCGGCGGCGTCGCGCATCTGTTGTCGCAATTTCTCGATGCGCTCTTCGATGAGATCCGGTGTTGCGGGAATCTCCATTTTGTCGTCTCCCGCTGCGGTTGGCTCATCACCCTCTGCCGGGGGCACGTGTTCTTCGAGAGCGGAGATCTTTTTTCGAATCGTCTCCGGCGTAATATCGTGTTCTTCGTTGTGCTCGAGCTGAATCTGGCGGCGGCGATTGGTCTCGTCGACGGCCTGTCGGATACTGCCGGTGATCTTGTCGGCGTATAAGATGACCTTCCCGTCGACGTTTCGAGCGGCCCGGCCCATGGTCTGAATCAGGCTTCGGGTGCTGCGCAAAAAGCCCTCTTTGTCGGCGTCCAAAATGGCCACCAGGCTCACCTCCGGGATATCGAGACCCTCGCGCAACAGGTTGATACCGACCAGGACGTCGAAGACCCCTTTGCGCAGATCGCGGATTAGATTCATCCGCTCGATGGTGTCGATATCGCTGTGGAGATATCGCACTCGGATGCCCAATTCCTGCAGATAATCGGTGAGATCCTCGGACATCCGTTTGGTCAGCGTCGTCACCAGGATTCTCTGGCCGGCGTCGACCCGCTGTCGGATTTCGCCGTAGACATCGTCGACCTGTTCCAGAGCGGGTCGGATCTCGATTTCGGGATCGATGAGTCCCGTGGGTCGGATGATCTGCTCGACGACCACTCCCTGGCATTGTTCCAATTCGTAATCGCCGGGGGTCGCCGAGGTATAGATGACCTGGTTGAGCTTTTGCTCCCACTCCTCGAACTTCAGAGGTCGGTTGTCCAGGGCGCTGGGGAGGCGAAAGCCGTGTTCGACGAGGGTCGTCTTTCGCGATCGGTCGCCGCGGAACATCCCGCCGATCTGGGGCACCGTTACGTGGGATTCGTCGACGACCATCAGATAATCGCTGGGGAAGTAGTCGAGCAGACATGGCGGAGCCTGGCCCGGTTTTCGGCCCGTGAGATGACGGGAGTAATTTTCGATGCCGTTGCAGTAGCCCATGGCGGCGATCATTTCGACGTCGAATTGTGTTCGCTGCTCGATGCGCTGGGCCTCCACCAGCTTTTGTTGGGCTACCAACTCCTCGACATGTTCGTCGAGTTCCTCCTGGATGGCCTCGATGGCGGTCTTCTTCTTCTCCGGCAACACCACGTAGTGGGTGTTGGGATATACGGCGATCTTCGACAGTCGCCGAAGTCGTTTTCCCCGCAGTGGATCGATCTCGTAGATCGCTTCTACCTCATCGCCGAAGAACTCGATGCGGATGGCCTGATCTTCCTCGTGGGCCGGAAAGATCTCGATGATGTCGCCTCGGACCCGAAAGGTTCCCCGGTGAAAGTCGTAGTCCCGGCGGTCGAATTGAATCTCCACCAGCTTGTGAAGTACGTCCTCCCGGCGCACGATATCGCCTTCCTCCAAAAAGAGCAGCATATCCATATAGGCTTCGCTGGAGCCCAGTCCGTAGATACAGGAGACGGAGGCGACGATGATGACATCGTTGCGCTCAAAGAGTGACCGAGTGGCGCTGTGGCG
>SKPJ01000258.1 GCA_007119595.1 Myxococcales bacterium | reverse complement strand
GGAAACCGATCATGTCTCTTGGCAGGGCCAATGATCTTGAGTCGCTGCACCGAACTGGTACAGTCATAACTACGTGAACAACGCTTTTCTTCGAGAGCTTCGCCGATGATAAGTCACACCCTACGATGTTTTCTGGTCACCCTCGTGATGTGTTTGCTTGCCGGTAGCTGCGGAACGGAACCCCTGGTGGAAGAACCCCAGGGGGAACTCGGTCAGGCTTGCTACCCGAACGACACCTGTAATGAGCCCTATATCTGTGAGGAGGGTATCTGTAGTTCATCTGCGAATGAACAGGGGGAACTCGGTCAGGCTTGCTACCCGAACGACACCTGCAATGAGCCCTATATCTGTGAGGAGGGTATCTGTACGTCATCGCCAGTTCCCGATGAAGAGGAAGGGCAAGAAGGAGAGGAAGAACAGGGAGGAGAGGAAGGACAGGGAGGAGAGGAAGGACAGGGAGGAATGGGCGAGGCTTGCTACCCCAATGACACGTGCGACGGGGAGTTGGTCTGCGAAGACAGTATCTGTGTGGAGGCTCAGGCAGGGGAGGACAAGGGAGAGCTAGGCGAGCCCTGTCTCGACGGCGCTATCTGTAATTTTCCCTACGTCTGTGACGACGACGTATGTGCGGAGGAAGATGCTGGCGAAGAGCCTGTCTGCGAGCCCGGTGAGGTCGACTCCTGTCAGTGCACGAATGGGGCTGACGGAGAAGCCGTATGTGACGCGGACGGGATGGGTTACGGACCCTGCGATTGCCCGGAGATCATCGACTGCGATGATCCGAATAACACCCATTGCGAATGCCACCTGGGTCTGGAGATCGTCGTCGACAACGATAATCCTGCATCGGGCTATAGCGAGGAGCAGCCCGAAAATTGGCTGAGCCGGCCTGTGGGCGCCTGCAGTCAGACCTATCGCTACCTCAGCCATACCGTGGGCGACGGTACACGCCAGGGCAAGGCATTCTGGCACCCTGCCGTCGAGGTCAGCGGCTATTATCGGGTCTCCACAGGCTTTCGAGCCACGGAGAACCGGACGCCGTCAGCGGATTACTTCATGCGCCCCGACCAGGGCAGCCCGGTCCATCATGTCGTCAACCAACGCCAGGGCACGGATTGCACCTATGCCGATATGGGACTTCTTTATTGCGAGGCCGGCGGCAACTGTCACCTGGAACTCGACGGCACCACCGACGGTCACTCCGACGCTGCAGATCGCACGACGTTTACCCTGGAGAGCTGCGAATAAGGGGGAACCATTGGATAGCCGACAGACACTGGGATGGAGCACGGTCATCGAGGGTGATCAGATCTTGGAGATACCAGAAGGCGCGGGCTCGGGCGTAAGAGTCAGCGAGGCGTGCCGGTGATGAGGAAAATGGCGGTATTGATGGCGGTGCTGGGTTTTGTCGCCGGGTGCGAACTTCTTCGCCCGTCGTCGGGCGATGAACAACCCGGTAAGTCAGATCAGGCAGCGGTCGACGACTCCTTCGACGAAGCGAAGGAAGCGCTCGATAGAGGCGGTATCTCAGACGACGACGCCGGGGAAGACGAGATTGAAGGTGTGCCCACGGCGGTGATCACCGATCCGCAGGTCATGATTTCTCTCGAAGGGCAGGGGTATTCGTTTGCAGAGCGAATCGGCGCCGATCTGTCCGATGATTCGTCTGCGTCGCTGGCGGAGTTGGTCGATGTGCCGGCCGTGGCCGTGGTGGTGGAGACCGTGGAGGAGGACCTCGCCGGGTTTCAGGCCGCAGACCCCCAACTCGGCGTGGGAGTGGCCGGCCATCCCCACCGACTCTTCGACCCTGGATGGCTTCGATCGGAGTCGACGCACTTCGAACTCGTGGCAGTGATGAGCCGGGTGGATCGACGACCCTTCGTCGAAGGGGCCTGTGGCGAGGTCCGGCTGGTGTATCGAATGGCCTACGTCACGGAGGTCGGTGGGGAGTCTGTGGCCTCGCGACTTCCGCTGACGGTGACCCTCGATTGGCTTGAATGGGCGGAGGAGGACGAGGATTGCGGGGACGTCGCCCGGCGATGGTTCGGACCGCAGGAGGCACGGGCGGAGCTGTTGTTGGAGTGGTTGAACTCCGTCGACGGGCCGCTTCGCGCTGAGCAAATGACCCCGGAGAGGTTGCACAGGCTTCAGATCAATTTGCAGAGCCAGCGCTGGCCGTCGACGGTACACCCGTCGTTGGGGGGACACGTCGAATACGTATTGCGATCCTTCGTCCCCGATGGGGAGGGCCGGTGGGAAGTGGAGCCTCTGGAGAATACGCCCGACGTGGAGGCACTATCCGCCGACGATGAACTGCGCCGTGAATTGTTGGAGTGGCTCACGGAGCGGGATCATCTGGAATTGATTGACCGGGGCACGGTGATGATCCCGGAGCGCTTTTTGGCGCAACGGGCGATCTCGGTTGCACCCCGGGGGCTTGCACGTCGCGGAAATCGACCGTTCGACCAACTTTTTTCGCCCCAGGACTTCGGGGACGTGGACTTCGAGGGATTGCAACGGGTGCAGTCGCCGGCGGGGCTGGTGCGACGGCTCGATGATCACAGTTGTGCGGGATGTCATCAGGGGCGCGCGGTGGCCGGATTCCACCTGCTCGGAGAAGATCGGGCGGATACGTCGCCGGTCAACTCGGTGGCCCTGCAGGCCTCCCCTCACGCCCTGGATGAGCACCGGCGGCGGGCGGCGATCCTGGCGGCACAAGCGGCGGGAGATGAGCCGCATTTTTTGCGGCCCTTTTCGGAGCGCGACCAGCATCGCAGCGGGGTCTACGGTACCCCCTGCGGGCTCGGCAGCGATCCCACATTTTCGACATGGGACTGTGCCGAAGGACTGGAGTGCCGGCCCTATGACGAAGCGGTCGCTCCGGCGGCGATCGGGATCTGTCTTCCCAAACGGCCCTCTGTGGGAGATCCATGCCAGGTGGGGACGATGCGAACGCGATCCACGCCGGTCGACGACCGCATCGTGGGGGTTGAGCAAGCTCCCTGTCCTTCCGGAGCGGTCTGCAATACGAACGCCGTGGGGTTTCCCGGCGGAATGTGCACGACGAGCTGCGCAAGTCCCGGCGATGATGGGCGCTGCGGCGCCATCGCTGTTCTCGATACCTTCAACCAATGCCTGGCAGAGGAAATCCCCTTCGAGCGATGTCTGAAGCGCTTTGTCAATCCGGCGGGACTCCGGGCCTGCGATGAGGACAATCCCTGTCGCCACGATTATTTATGTGCTCAAAACGCCGATCGTGACGGTGTGTGCATTCCCCCTTATTTTCTATTTCAGATGCGGGTGGACGGACATCCATGACCAGCTCCGGGGAGAGCACTGACGGGGCGAACCACCAACGGTGGGTGTGTGGACGCTGCAATTGTGCGGACGAGGGCGACCAACGTCGTCTATTTAAGGGTCGAAACTACAATTTGCGGGTTGAATCGTTCGTCGCATCCGTGGTTTGCGTCGATTCGTCCTCGAGATTTTGCAATGTCCTGATCTACTCCGAAGGCACCACGTACATTGGCGTCTGCGCCGCCGTACAGGCGCCTTAAATAGAATATTTACTTCGTTCCCCTCGCAACCAGTGCCCGCATGGGAACCTCGAGCCCGTCGGCGTCGATGTAGCGCTGTAGTCCCTGTTGAAGGTCGGTGACGATGGCCTTGCGGCTGCGGTCGCTGAGGTCTCCGACGGCATCGGCGAGCCAACTGACGATCTCCCGGCGGAAAAACTCCTCGGCGCCGGGATAACTGATCCGATGGGTGACACCCTCGACGTCGATGCCCCGGAATCCGGCGGACTCGATGCAGCGGCGTAGTTTTCCCGGTGACGATAGGGCGTCGAAAGGCGCTCGCATCGCCGCTGCGGCCCGATCGCCGATATGGTTTTGGAGGGCTTCGGTGAGCACTGCGTAGTGTGGGGAATCGTCGAGGTGGGACCAGACGCTGAGCGCCAGGCGGCCATTCGGACGCAGTACGCGGTGCGCTTCGGACAGGGCGGCTACAGAGTCATCCATAAACTGCAGTCCCTGCTGGCAGTAGGCGACATCGAATGACTCGTCAGCAAACGGCATGTCCGCCGCGTCTGCCTGGTGCCATTGCACATCGACGGGCAACTGCTTGGCCCTACTGCGGGCGACATCCAGCATCGCCGGTTCCACGTCCAATCCCACCAGCCTTCCCGGAGCGTCGAGGTGGTCGGTGAGAGTTCGAATCACGCTGCCGGTGCCGCACGCGAAGTCGAGCACGTCCTCGCCGTTTTCCAGATCCGTCTTCTCGAAGAGGGGCTCAGTCCACATCGAAAGCACGGGGACCAGGTATTTTTCGTAACCCCCGGCGATCCCGGCGAAATCCCAGTCGCGCTTTTTGTCTTCTGCCATCGTATCCTCCGATTGAGCTTGAGAAATGGTTCGGTCTCCCCCGACAGAAAATGGCGAGAGAGGATCGAGTTCCCAAAAAGAAATACCGAACGGTATAATTATCATCAAGTGATCAACTATATGCAACCTGGATTTTGTTTAAATGTGATACATTATTGTGTGGATCGTCGTTATTGGTTGGAAGATACCGTTTGGTATATTGCGTTGACAGTCTGGAGAATAAGACTCCGCCTATTGAGTCCTGTGTCACCCGTGCTAGAGTTTGTCGTGCAATGGATGAGAAACCCACCAATAGTCGGCAGCGCATCATGGACGTCGCCGAAGAGCTGATCTTGCAGCACGGCTTTGCGGCGACGTCACTGAAGATGATCGTCGAGAAAGCAGGGCTGACAAAGGGCAGCTTCTTCTACCATTTCGACAGCAAATCCGATCTGGCCCACCAACTCATCGAGCGGTTTGCCGAATCGGATCGCCAATTTCTAGAAATGATGATGGGCCGCGCCGAAACGGTGGCCCGAAAGCCGCGTCAACAGCTTCTGGTCTTCATCGGATTGATGCTCGAGGAATTCGGTCCGCAGGGACAGCCCCCGGAGGGCTGTTTATTTGCGTCGTATTCCTACGAGGCGGCACTATTCGATGCCGAGATCCACGAGATATCGCGGAAATTTTT
>SKPJ01000265.1 GCA_007119595.1 Myxococcales bacterium | reverse complement strand
TCCGTACCTGACTCACCGATTCACCGAGCGCCTCACCGACGGCTTCCACCACGGACTCCCATTGCTCATCGACCTCATCCGAGTCCTCTTCATCGGACTCGGCGTCGTCTTCGCCGAATCCATCGAGATCCAGTGCTCCCTGATCGACAGATTGCAGGGGAATATCATCGTATTCGTTGAGATGAGAGACCACCCATTCGTCGACCCGGTCGGTGAGCACCAGAACTTCCACCTCTTTTTCGGAAAAGATCTCCAGATGAGGACTGGCCACGCCGGCTTCGTAGGTATCGGCTGTGACGTAGTAAATGGCCTCTTGTCCGTCCTTCATCCGATCGCGGTATGCATCGAGGCTCACCGTCTGAGCGCTGTCGTCGAGCGCCGTGGAGGCAAAGCGCAAAAGCCCGGCAATCCGTTGTTGGCGATGGGGCTCCTCGACGACTCCCTCTTTGAGAATCGGGCCGAAGGACTCCCAGAATGTGCGATATTCCTCGGGATCGTCTGCGAGCTCCTCGAGCATTCGCAGGACTCGTTTGGTGGCTGTCTTTCGCATCGAGGCCACGACGCGATTGTCCTGCAAGAGCTCGCGAGAGATATTCAGCGGGAGATCATCGGAGTCCACAACGCCGCGAATAAATCGCAAATAGCGGGGCAAAAACATCTCAGCGTCGTCCAGGATAAAGACCCTTTTGACGTACAGTTTGATCCCTCCCCTGGACTGCTCGTTGATTCCCGCCAGATCAATGGGACGTTCCGTGGGAAGATAAAAGAGCAGGGTAAATTTCAACCGACCTTCCATCTTGTTGTGAAGCCAGGTCAACGGCTCATCAAAGGCCTTGGCGACGTGCTTGTAGAAGTTTTTGTACTCCTCGTCGTCGATCTCGGATCGCGACCGGGTCCAGAGCGCCGAAGCCTCGTTGATCTGCCGCCTCTTTTCCTGGTCTTCTTCCGTGGGCTCCACGAGATAGATGGGAAACGAGATGTGGTCGGAGTATCGCCGAACTACATTTTCCACTCGAGACGAGTCGAGAAATTCCTCGGCATCCTCGCGCAGATGAAGCACAATCTCCGTACCCCGCTCTTCGCGCTGCGCCGACCCCAGGGTGTACTCCCCTTCGCCGGTCGACTCCCAGCGAACGGCATCCTCCTCGCCGGCGCGCCGGGTGGTGAGCACCACCTTTTCGGCGACGATGAAGGCCGAGTAAAAACCGACTCCAAATTGACCGATGAGCTGGGAATCCTCCTTTTGGTCGCCCGTGAGATTCTCCAAAAATTGCCGCGTTCCGCTGCGGGCGATGGTACCGATCTGTTCGGCCACCTCATCTCGACTCATGCCGATGCCCGTATCACGTATGGTCACCGTATTTTCATCCTCGTCGATCTCGACCTCGATATGGAGATCGGTCTGCCCCTCGAAGAGCTCTTCGTTGGACAGTGCTTCAAAGCGAAGCTTGTCGATGGCATCGGAAGCATTGGAGATCAGCTCCCGCAAAAACACCTCCTGGTTGGAGTACATGGAGTGAATCATCAGCTTTAAAAGCTGGCTGACCTCTGCTTCGAATTGCCGCGTCTCCTTCGTCTCACTCATGGGAACTCCTGCTACTGCTGAGGTTCGTGTTTGATTTTTCGTCGTATTTCAAGCCGGGCACATTGTAGACAGCGATGCCAAATCGACAACCCGTCGTATCGATGGCGGAAAAAATTGGTCACTGAGCCGCTCGGTGAGATCTCGTATTTGGTGATCTCGCTTGGTGGCTAACTTTGGATCTCTGAGATAACCGCGTGTCGCCCTCCCGCCTCGATAGAGGGGTTTTGGGAGACGGCACCACTCTCGAGTAAGACGAGGCATTATGATGCTCTCTACATCACTTCGAACCACCGTTATCGCAATCTTGGCTTCCCTGGGGCTTATCTTCACCGCCGCCTGTGACCCGGCGGAATTCGAGCCCGAGGAACCCGCCGAGCCAACTGAACCCACAGAACCCACAGAACCCGCAGAACCCACCGATGAAGAAATTGATCCGGTAGATGAAGAGGCCGATCCCGACGACCCCGAAGCCGTGCGGGGTGAAATCGAAGACCCCGTCGAAGAAGAGGGATTCGAGGCCGGCTGGCAACAAACCCAGGAGGGTATCCAGGAGATGCGCACCGAAGTCGAGCGTCACGCCCAAGAAACCGGTGAGGACGTCGACCAAACTCTCGAGGAATTCGACCAGCGCGTCGAGGAATTCGAACAGGATATGCAAGAGCGCTACGGCGATCTGATCGACGGAGAAATGGAACCCATCGATGAACAGATGGATCCGGCCGAAGAAGAGGATCCGGAGCCCATGGATAGGCAATAATCATCAGCGGCGATTCCGGGCCCCCCGATTGAACTTTTCGGGGTGGCCCGACCGCTCAGCTCTGAAATTGTTGTACCGCCTCCATAAATTCCGGCGATTGCAGCCGTTCGACGAATAGGGTGGCCTCTTTGCGCATCGCTTCCTGCACTGCGGCGTCATCACCTCGCCTCAACAACTCTTTGGTCATCTGCAATGCCTTGGGCGGCTTTTGGGCCAGCGTATGAGCCTTGTCTTTCGCAAACGCAATGACGTCGCCGTCGACGACTCCGTTGACAAGGCCCACATCCCGGGCTGTCTCACTGTCGAAGAAATCCGAAAAATACAACAACTCAGCCGCTTTTCGGTGGCCCGCCATCGACGGCAGTACTACGCTGGAACCAGCTTCCGGAATCAACCCCAGATCGACAAAGGGCATACGGAATTTCGCCTCTTTGGTCGCCCACGCCAGATCGCAATGCAAAAGCATGGTGGTTCCGATCCCGATGGCATAGCCGTCGATGGCGGCTACGACCGGACAGCGACACCCGCGGAGCGCCAATAAGAAGCGAAATACCGGGCTCGATTCGTCGGTGGGAGGATTTTGCATAAAATCCAGGAGATCATTTCCGGACGTAAAATGACCGCCTCCACCGGAGATCAAAACGCATCGAACCTCGTCGGACTTCGACGCCTCCTCGAGCGCCGTGGCGGCGTCGGAGTACATCTGAAGGGTCAGAGCATTCTTTTTATCGACCCGATCGAAGACAATCTCTTCGACGCCGTCCCGGCGCGTAACATCTACATTTTCAGCCATCTCAACTCCTCAGTTTGCGACACTTAATTAGCGTCTAATCCTAATGCAAGTACGTTAAGCGATTAAGAGTCGAAAACCGAACGAAGTCTGAAGTAATCTTCCAGCGACCACCGGAGGTCATCGAAGCCACCAGAGATCTCCTTCCCGATGGGGAAGGTGGCCGCGACCGCAGTGTGGGAGCGGTCGGAAGGGGCACCGGGAGCCACCAAATCACCATCGAGGACTCCGTCGAAACTTCGGTGGCCACCCGTTGCCCCTTCCGCTTCGCGCTAAAAAACCGCGCTCAGCACCTTCCCCACGGGGAAGAAGATCTCTGGCACAGCGGCCTGCCATCCGGTGGTTGGTGGTGACATCTTCCCGTGGCTACCACGAAAAACGGGCTGCGCTCAAAGCGCTTAACTTACTGGCATTACGTCTAATCCGCCTTGGAAGTACCAGGCTGAGCCCTACCAATATTGCCAATAGCATGAGACCCAGCGGCTGGTTGATTTCACCGCCATAAGTGGCACAGGCACAGCTCGAAGTCGAGGCCGTCTCCTCGCCCTGCTGCCCCTGCTCACCGTCGGCGGTGCCTATATCGCCACCGGATGGACCGGCGATCTGCCCGCCCGTATCGCCATCGGATGACGGTCCGGCATCCACCGAGTCGTGCTCTCCACCATTGGCACCATTACCACTATCGTGTGGGTCGCTTCCGCCGCCGGTATCATTTGCAACACCGACGTCGGAATCTACTCCGACGTCACCGCCCGGTTGAGGTCCCGTATCATCGCCCGGTTCTTCGACCTCTTCGTCGTCGCATTGGTTGCCCCGACACGGCGACGCCAACCGAAAGGTCGAGTAGTAGTCGGGATCGCTCCACCCGTCTTCGTCGGACCACTCGGGCCCCAGCTCCAATTCTTCAGCAAAACCGTCCCCCTCGGAGGGCCAACACACCACTCCGGCGGAGGCCCGGGCACAGAGATCGTCGCGGCCATCTCCGGTGACATCGGCGAAGCGGATGGTCCGAAAGAAGCGCTCTCGGTACCAACCCGTGGCGTCGGCCATCCCGGCTTCGATGCGGTTTCCGAACTCTGTTCCATCCCAGAACCAGCAGCGGATCCCGGCGTTGGCCCGCGCACAGAGGTCCATTCGCCCATCGCCGTCGATGTCGGCGAAGCGAATCGTGGAGTAATTGGCGTAGTCATCCCATCCCGAGTCGTCGCTGAGTCCCGGCCCCTCGATCAGCTCGCCGAAGCCATCTCCCGTGGATTTGTGACAGATAATGCCCTCTGGCCCGCGGGCGCAGACATCGGCCCGGCCGTTACCGTCGAGGTCGACGAGCTCGATGGTGCTCCAATACCGAACCTGATCCCATCCCTCGGCATTGGACCATTCGGGACCATCGATCCGAGATCCGAAGCCGTCGCCGGTCGACGGCCAACAGGCAAAACCGGCGTTTCTGCGGGCGCAGACGTCGGCGAGGCCATCGCCGGTGATATCACCCATCCGGATGGTGCCGTAATGCCAGGGCACACCCCAGCCGGAGTCGTCGCTAAGTGAAGGGCCGATGATGGGATCGCCGAAGCTATCGCCCATGGAGGGATAGCATCGAAAATCGGTGGCAGTCCGCACGCATAAATCAGCGCGGCCATCGCCGGTGACGTCGGCGAAGCGAAGGGTGCTGAAGTAGCGAATATCGTCGAAACCCTGGGCATTGGATAACTCCGGGCCATCAATAGTCTGCTCAAAACCATCGCCATCGGATAGATAGCAGCGGATGCCGGCGTTTCGACGGGCACAGATGTCGGCGCGGCCGTTTCCCGTGATATCGGCCATGCGAATCGTGGAGTGATTGGTGGGATCTTTCCAGCCCGAGCTGTCGGCCATCGCCGGCCCTGTCACGAGCTGTGAAAAACCACCGTCGCCGTCGGCACGGTAGC
>SKPJ01000229.1 GCA_007119595.1 Myxococcales bacterium | reverse complement strand
TCGGGTTCTGGTTCAGGATCGGGTTCTGGTTCAGGATCGGGTTCTGGTTCAGGATCGGGTTCTGGCTGTGGCCGTGCTTCTGGTTCGCTGTCGGCGGTTGCCTGCCGGTCCTGGCGATCGGAGTCGTCGGGCTCCAGGGGCTCCAATTCGCCGTCGAGCTGTTGAAGATCAAAGTGGTGTGTTGTGCTGCGTTCGACTTCGAGGCCGAAGGCGAGCTCCTCGTGTCCATCGAGGCGTAATTCGAAAAGGATTGGTTCCTCGCTGGGCGTCATCTCCAGCACAATCGGGGTAATACCGACGAGGTCGCCTTCCTGAAATACGCGTGCCCCCTCCGGGGTGGACTCCAAGACGATTTCGTGGACGTCCAGTTCTTCCACCAATTCTGGATCATCGACGATGGCGCCGGGCGGAAGATTATGTTCCAGATCAAAGGGCTCTTCCTCGGAGTCGTCATCGAGTACGAGAACCAAAACGATGAGTAATGCAACGACGAAGCCCATGGCGCCCACGGCCAGAGCTGCAGCAGGAATTGATGAACCGTTGGAAGTGCCGGATTGTGCGAGGCTCGGATTGAGTGTGGCTGATTGGGTTTCAAACTCACCGGTATCCGTCGTCGGCACCGATGCACGGCGTTGATGCCCCGGGGGTTCGGTGGGCAGGTTCGGGTGCGGCCGGGAGGGCGGTTGGTTGGCCACTGCCTGCTTGACCTTCTCTGAGCTCCGATCGCTGACCGTGTCGGCCACCTCGGAGTCATCGAGCGGTTCGGGGATCAACTCCACAGGAGCGGCTTGTTGATCGGTATTGACGTTAGTCGTCGATGGAGTCTGGGGGGCGATGCCGGCGGGGCCGGAATCGGCTTCCTGCCCAGTGCTCTGCTCCTGGTTGGTGAAGTTTTCGTCGACGAACCGGCTCAGACGATTGACCGTGTAGCCCGGGGCGACCTGATGGAGGGCGCGATCGAGGTCCTGCTTTGCTTCGTAGCCCTCCTGGTAGCGCTCGTCGAGATCGCGAGCCAATAATTTCATGACGATGTCGTCGAGCACGGGCGGGACATCGGGGTTGAGCGTGCTCGGCTTTGCGATCTCTTTGGTGAGAATATTGTTGTAGATTTTGAATTGATTCTCACCGGCAAAGGGAAGTTCGTTGGTGAGCATCTTGTACATGATCAGCCCCGCTGCAAAGAGATCCGATCGCCCGTCGATCTGCTCGGCTTTGGCCTGCTCGGGAGCCATATACAGCAATTTTCCTTTGATGACTCCCATCTGGGTATGGGTCTCTTTGAGCGATGCTTTGGCGACGCCAAAGTCGATGATCTTGACGTCTCCGGCGTAGCTAAGCAACACATTGTGAGGGCTGACGTCGCGGTGGACGATATTGAGCGGATTGCCGTCTTCGTCGGTCTTGGAATGGGCGACGTGGAGGCCCGCCAAAATGCAGGAGCCGATGTAAATGGTGTGCGGAATGGGCACCGATCGACCCTGCTTGGCGAGGGTCTTGATGACCTGAGATAGGTCCGGGCCATGAATATACTCCATGGCGATGTAGTAGCTGTCACCGATGCGCCCCAGGTCATAGACCTGGGCAATATTATAATGATCGATGCTCACGATGATGCGGGCCTCATCGATGAGCATGGTGATGAACTCTTCGTCCTCCGCGAGGTGGGGGAGGATTTTCTTGATGGCCACGGTCTTCTCAAACCCCCCGATGCCGGGCATAGTCGCCCGATAAATTTCCGCCATACCCCCGCGTGCAATCAATTCATGCAGGGTGTAGGAACCGAATTTTTGGGGAAGTTGCGGAGCCATGGCTCATCTGTCCAAAAGACCGAGACGTATCCAAGATGGTATCAGGTCACTCCACGTCCGATAAGGTTTATTCATTACTTCTGCCGGTGATACCATAACACGTGGACCGTCACCAGTGCAGGGAGCGGTTCATCCAACGTATTTCAATCCCTGGCGGTGGCTGATGAATGTCAGCGCCGAGATTGGCGCCAAAAGTTAGAATCGTAATCTTACAAACGCGGGTCGACTTCGACCATAGGGATCAGCGCTTCATCGAGTCGGTGAAGCGTAACATGGTGTAAAATTTCATTGCAAGAAAAGGCCTTTAATTAGGGGAGCAACCACCTGTATGGGAAGCAGGGAATCAACTGCGTGTTGTCGGAGGCGATTGCGGACGTATGGCAATTATTTCGCAAAATGGAGGTCGATAATGACGACAATAACACCAGTCATGGCCACAAGGGGACATAGGAACTAAAAGGAGCGCGCGTGCGGCATCACAGAAGGCGACAAACGACGGTGGATTCGCATTTGTGGGAGTCCACGCCGGTCTCGATTGATTTCGATACTCCTCCGCCGACGATGGCGATTGTATTCCATCCGGATTGGACGAAACCAACCGCGAGTGGCCCCGCCCTTAGTTGGTCGCATCCGGTCACACCAGAGGTCATCGATCGAGTGGTGGAGGTGATCGGCAGCCAATCTCTTCCGGTGGAGGCGATTGTCATCGGCGGCCTCGACCGTTATCCCCTAGGTATCATCAATTGGACGCGTTGGCTTCGACGGTGGAGTCGTGGGCCAGGTCCCCGCCGCATTATCGTCGATACCGAGGGGTTGGGCCGGCGACGCAGGCGACGTCTTATCCATGGGACCCGGCGAGAGATCGCGATGGGACGTCGGAGTCATCCGGTCGCGACGGTCGCCGATGCGGTGAGACGCTGGATCAAAGAGAGGATGAGATGAATGTAGAAGTATTAAAGAGCAATATAAGCGACAATTATTTTTACCTGCTGGCCGATGAAGAAGGGCGGGCAGCTGTGGTCGATCCTATCGATGCAGGTCACGCCGTCAGCCGTGTTCGCTCCAAGGGCTATGAATTGGAGTGGTTGATCAATACCCATTTTCACCCCGACCATATCGGTGGCAATCAGGAGGTGTTAGAGGCCTTTCCCGATGCACGGGTGGTGACCGGTCGCGACGACGCCGAGGCCATCGATTCCCATTTTAGCGGATCCGAACAACGCGGTGTCGATGAAACGGTGGCCGCCGGTGACGTCGTCGACGTCGGCGAGATCTCATTGGATGTGCTGGAGACCCCAGGCCATACGCCGGGCCATATCAGTTTGTTGCATGAGCATCATTTATTTAGCGGCGATACGATTTTTGTCGGTGGCGCCGGCAATTGCAGCTTTGGCGGTGATGCGAGGGTGCTCTTTTACACCTTCCGCGATGTGCTCAACACACTGCCGCCGGAGACCGTTTTTTATCCCGGTCATGATTATGCGATACGCAATGCGAAGTTTTTATTGAGTATCGAGCCGGAACATCCAGAGACCCTGCAGGTGTTGGAAGAGGCGAAGAGGGCCAGACGCGAGGAGCGGTTGATGAAGACCACCCTCGGCAGAGAGCGCGCTTATAATGCATTTTTGCGCTACGACGATCCGGAACTTCGCACAGCTCTTTCGAGGCGACACGGCGACCGGCTCCAGAAATTTCGCGACGACTCCGACGGTGAAGACGAAGCCGTATTTCGGTGTCTGCGGAGCCTTCGAAACGAGTGGTGATGGGAGAATGGCGATGAAGCCGAAGCGGATAAAATTGGTGTTGATAGTGCTGGCCGTGATGGGGTTGACGGCGGCGGCGCTCAATCCGTGGACCTTTTACGACGACGCCGACCTGGTGGATGCCATCGATGATCTCGACGGTCAGTGGGTCGATCGACAGGCTCCAAGCTTCGAGCTTCCCGACCGGCAGGGAGAGATCCACAGCTTGTCACAATACCGGGGACAGGTGGTGTTCTTGAACTTCTGGGCCAGTTTTTGCGAGCCCTGCCGCAAGGAGATGCCGAGTATGGAATCTCTGGTGCGGCAGTACGAAGCACAGGGAATGACCATGGTGGCGATCAGTCTCGACGAGGGATGGGCGGAGATCGATCGATTCATGGCTTCTTTTTTGCCGGGCCAGACCAGCGCGATGACCGTATTACTCGACGATCAGGACGCGACGGCCCACGCATACGGCACGGAATTATTGCCGGAGACCTATATCATCGACCGGGAGGGGCGAATCGTGGCTCGATTTGTCGGCGATTACGACTGGACCCGTCCAGAGGTCAAACAGATCATTGAGGGATTGTTGTGAGACCAAGGTTGCCGCTTCCAACAGCAGGGCTTGGGGCGCTTTTCGCCGCCGCGATCGCGACGGTGACCGCCAGCTCAACGGCCCTGGCTGCCACGCCGCTTGAAGAGGGCGACGATCTGGTCGAGCTATGTGAACTCGGTGCGCCCGCATTGGAGGCTGAAGAGCCCGCTGCCCATGCCCAATACCACGAGCGTCGGCGCCAGGCGGTCCATCAGGTCTACGAGTCGACTCTCCCCGTAAAGGACGAAGGGCTATTGCGCTACGATCGGGTGACCGGATTATTGACCGTCAGTGGATTTCGAGAATACCAGCCCACCCCTGGAGCGCCGGCGATACGATTTCGCAATGAGTGCTTTTTGAGCTTTGAGTTCGACGAGGAACAAGCCCACGATCGGATGGCGCAGATCCGCATGGGAACCGTCGAGGTTCGAATCGGATATCAGGTGGTGGCCAGAAAGGATTACGACGAGCATTTTTGTCCCGCCGCCGAGGAAGACGACGGTCCCGCCCAACTGCAGGTTCATCTTTTGTACGCCCGGCTAATCGACAAGGAGAGGGGCGGACAAGAAAGGGTTATCGATACCTACCAGACCAAGGAGGGGCGTCGCTGGGCGCTGCGTAAAAGCGCCCATCTGCTCGACGTTGCGCGTCCCTCCGTGCCAGAGGTGGAGGTCAGTCATCTGCAGTGGCGCCCGGAGGGCAAGAGATGGGAGGACGATTTCGAATCCGATGCATCTCAGGAGTCGCTCCAGCAACTGGAGACAGAGTTGCGGCCGTCCATCGAGCGCGCCGTATACCCCTGTTATATCCGTGCGACCACCGTCAACACATCGGTGCAGGGAGCCCTGGTGGTAGAGGTTCCAGTCACCGAAACGTCGCAGCAAGGCATCGCCTTTTTGATGGATACGATGCGCGATGCTGGGATTCGCGACTGTGTAATGGAGCGATTGTCCGGTCTGGACGTGGTCAGCGAGAATGTTGAGATCGATGGGGTCGACGCATTCAAGGCCACGATCTTGATGCGCCGCCGATGACGACGCATTTTCGCTGTTGCGACTCTGTGCAATCCACGGTGCTTCCAAATCAGCGGTCGGTGGGGGTATCATCGGCCTGTAATGGTTCGTTGCTGGCGGATGTGGTATGTGAGCAACTCAAAGTGGATTCGAGCTCGTCGAGGTTCACCGTCGAGGCGGTATGGGCGGTAAGGTAAAACGGTTTGTTGAAGGGGTGGGAGAGTATACGGTTGGTCTGATTGAAGAGGTCGGTCGTCTGGTGACGATGTTGGTGCAGACCATTATCTGGGCCTTTCGGCCGCCTTATCGAGTGCGCGTTATCTTCCAACAACTGGAGTCGGTGGGAGTGGGAAGTCTTCCCATCGTCCTGTTGACCGGGGTATTTGCGGGGTTGGTACTGGCCTATCAATCGGATCACGCATTTCGGCTCTTCAATGCGGAGACCCTGGTCGGAGCCACGGTGGCGGTGAGTTTGTTGCGAGAACTCGGTCCCGTATTCACCGGGTTGATGGTCGCCGGGCGCACTGGCAGTTCGATGACCACTGAGCTTGGAACGATGCGGGTCACCGAGCAGATCGATGCCATGGCGGTCATGGCGGTCAACCCTGTACAATATCTGGTGATGCCGCGAGTAGTGGCCACGATTTTGATGCTTCCAGTGCTCAATCTACTCTTCAATTTCGTGGGCATCGGCGCCGCCTACGGACTCTCCGTGGGCTACATGAACACCGACCCCGGGATTTTCGTCCACCACATCACCCGATTTGTGGCCATGGAGGACTTTCTTTACAGTACGATTAAGGCTGCTTGTTTTGGTCTGATCGTTGGGTTGATTGGATGTTATAAGGGGTTTTATGCCTCTGGAGGCGCCAAGGGCGTCGGGGAGGCAACGACATCGTCGGTGGTCGTGAGCAGCGTCTTGATTTTACTTCTCGATTATTTGCTGACCACCATGATGTGGTCCTTGTAACGCGCGGATTGGCCTGGAAGGAAAATGAGTCGTAGGTTGGAGCCTGATTCCTATCAAGACGGACGGAATCCATGAGTATCGGCGAGTTTTTAACGCCCCTAAAAGTGGGGATCCTCGTGATTGCAGGGGTGGTGGCCGGGATCTCGATGATGGTCGTATTCAGCGGGGATTTTCGCATGGCCGAGGCCGGGGCGCAGAACACGTACTACGCCTATTTGGACGATGTCACGGGGCTCGCCGTGCGGTCCAGAATCAATATGGCCGGGATTCCCGTGGGGTCGTTGCGCTCCATCGAACTCGTCGGGGAGCAGGCCCGGGTGGAGTTATCGGTTCGCGAGGATATCCAATTATATGAGGGCGTCGAACAAAACGGGCGCTATATCAATGGCGCTGTGGTCGCCAAGCGCCAGGCGACGTTGATCGGTGATTTCTACATCCGGCTCACCCCCGGCGAGCAGGGCCGTCCCTTGGAAGATGGAGACACGATCCCCACCGTGGTAGAGGCCATTCAGCCCGAAGAGATGTTCGATCAACTCCACGAAATCACCACCGATATCCAGGAGGTCACCGAGTCTTTGGCTGCAGTCTTCGGGGGAGAGGAGGCCCAGGATATCCTGAAGCAAATGATCGAAGACGTGCAGGCCATGTTGCAGACACTGAGCCATTTCGTCGACGTCAATACCGTGCAGATTGAGCGATTGGTCCAGGATGCCACCAAAATCAGCGGCGACGTAAGCGCCATGACCGAAACGGGAACGCAATCGCTGGACACCATCCTTCGCGATACCGAAGCCATCGTCGAGGAAGTCCGTTTTATCGTCGGACAATCGACGACGGATGTGCAGGCCGGTCTGGGAACGCTGCAGGGAACCCTGTCGAGGCTGCAGCGTACTCTCGACTCCTTTAACTATAGCCTGCAGAACGTCCAGGATATCACGGAAAAGATAAACGAGGGCGAAGGAACGGTCGGGGAGCTGATCAACAATCCCAATATCGCTTACCACACCGAGCAGATCCTCGACGATAGCAGCGGCTTTATCAGTCGCGTCATGTCATTTCAGACGATCATCGATCTGCGCAGCGAATATCATATGTCGAATAATCAACTCAAAAATGTATTCGGGCTTCGGCTCCAGCCGTCGGACGAAAAATACTATATGGTGGAGTTTATCGATGATTTTCGGGGTACGACCACGGTGGAGACCGAGCGGATAAGCACCACCGATGCCTCCGCCGAAGATCCGCTGTATCAGGAGACGCGAACGACGACGACCGACGAATTCAAGTTCAGCTTGATGCTGGGCAGGTCGCTTCAACTCGCCGACTGGATGCGTCTGGGGGGCCGCGCGGGAATCATGGAGAGCTCCGGTGGGTTCGGAGTTGAGTTGGGATTTATTGAGAATCAACAACTGGAGATCAACACCGATCTGTTTGACTTTACGGCCGGTGAAAATCCACGATTGCGCTCCGCTGCAAATTATCATTTTTTGCGCTTTGCATATATCGCTGGCGGGGTCGACGATGTCATCAATCCCGATCGGCGCGACTATTATATCGGTGCTGGCATTCGATTTAACGATGAGGACATCAAATCCCTGTTAACCGCATCGGGCGGGATGCCCTAGCCGCGTGGAGAGAAACTCCCGGACGCTGCTAGGCACGAGATGTGCGTCAAGAATCGGGCCGAATCATGAAGTTTTGCCGCAAAAAAGGGGGAGTGCTGGTGGCGGCCGTGATGGTGATCACGGTGGGTACGGTCCCGCTGTGGGCGCAGGAGTCACGCCAGGGAGATCGGGTTATTCACCGATATTTCGATCCCGGTCTGTGGGGCGACGAACAGCACCGATCGACCACTTCGCAGGATGAACACTCCGAGAGCAGGTCAGCGCGGAGGCCATCGTCGAGACCGGGCGATGCGCCCGGACTTTGGCTGTCCCCTGGACAGGGAGAGTGGATTTTGACCGCCGAGGGACCACTGGGGCCCGAAGCGGTGGAGCAACCACATGGAAATCTCGACACCCCGCAGGGACAGACCGAACTCGACGATCGCACCGATCGGGTCGACGAACTAGACTATCAGAATAATTTCGATCCCAGTGTAGTGCCCTTTAAGAGGGGGGTCGTCCAAGATCGAATTCGGCACAGTGGTGACGGAAGTTACGCGGCCTATCTCGCGGATTCATCGTACCGGACGGTTTCGACCGGCGGTCGGTTGCGCCCGGGAGAGGAGCGCTTTTGGGGGTCGTTTTTGGTGCGTATCGAGCCGGAAACTCGGCAACTCATACCCAGTGTAGCGCCGCACCAGCGGGTGCTGTCGGTGGACAGCGAACCCGAGTTGGAGGTGACGATTGAACGGGATGGGGCGGACAATTTTTATTTGTCCGGTAGCCACGACGAATTGGTGCGCGTCAATCTGGAGTTGGCTGTCCAGCGGCAGTATTTCGATGGTGCCATGGATGGCTCCGTGGGATGGGACGATTTTGCAACGTTCAACGGTCTCGACGACGAAGCAATGCGTCGGCGGGCCGGGGAGGTGGTGGAGATGATCGGCATCGATCCGGGGCAGATGAGTCCGCTACAGGCCCTGGAGAGGCTCGTCGAATATCACCGCGGGTTTGAGGCGAGGCCCTATCAGCAGAGGTCGGGAAGTGATCTATATGAGGAGATCAGCCGGGAGCGCGTCGGGGTGTGCCGTCACCGCAGTCTCACCTTCATGATCAGCGCCCATTTTCTGGGAATCAATACTCGCTACGTCTACAACGAGGCCCACGCATTCGTTGAGGTGTACTGGCCGGGACAGGGATGGAGGCGTATCGACCTCGGCGGGGCTGCCGACGCATTCAATTATCACAGCGATGGCGGCGGTAATGTCCACGACGGCATCTGGGATTGGGAATTTCCGCGTCCCGATATTTATGAGGAAGAGATAGCGAACCTGGCCGGTGGTGGGGGTGAGGGCGCCGGGGGGGAGACTGGCGCTGCGGTAGAGGCATCGGAGCAATCTGGAGACGAAGATCCCTTGGAGCATCACGACGAACTGGATCCATTCGGCGGCGAGGAAGGCGGCGATATGGCCATGCCGCAGGGGCATGAAGGCGATCATGGAGTATCAGATCGCCACGACCACGACACCGGGGAGGCGACGCGGGTTCAGGTAGTGGAGGCCGACGGGGCGGTCTATCGCGGTCAACCAATGAGAGTGCGTGGGGCCGTCGAGCAGGTCGATGGTGGGGAGATGGTGGAAGTCTTTTTGCTCCCCAGTGGGACCGTACAGTGGGAACAGGGCTTGCGCCTGGGAACTGCTACGGTCGATGCCGACGGAAAGTTTGACGAGGAATGGACGATTCCGCACCAGATCAGTTTGGGGCGCTGGCAGTTGCGCGGGCGCATTGTGGAAGTGCCGTGAGTGCTTGGAAATGGTCGTGGAGGGCGCTTTCCATCGGTTCCGGGCGCTGCTAGTTTGAAGATCTGGCGTACACAACGAAGTGAAGCGGGGAGTTAGGCGTAGCAACGTCGATGGGGCAACAAGGACTCCATTGGGCGGTGTACAGGGGCCCGTGGAATCCTGATAAATGAGGGGAGTGTGATGGAATTGAAAGCGATGGAGGGGCAGATCATTGCCGATCGATTTCGCCTCCAGAAGATGGTCGGTAAGGGGGGATATGGCGCGGTGTTCAAGGCCACGCAGCTATCGGTCGGGCGAACGTGCGCGGTCAAGATCTTATTGCCCGGCCGCTGTGATGACGAGGCAGTTGAGAAGCGATTTCGAGCCGAAGGTCGGACCACCTCGCGGCTGACCCATCCCCACAGTCTGGTGCTCTACGATTTTGGGGTCGACGACGCGACGGGGTTTTTGTTTCTGGCCACCGAATTTCTCGATGGCCATACGCTGGATCGGTTATTGAAGCTGGAATCGACGCTCGAGGTGGGACGGACGGTTTCGATTCTCAGACAGATCGGAGCCAGTCTCGCCGATGCACACGGACATGGGTTGGTCCATCGCGATATCAAACCCAAAAATATCATGCTCGTCCATCGAGCGGGTCAGCGGGACTTCGTCAAGGTCATCGACTTCGGTATCGCCAAGACTCTCCACGCCGATCTCGGTGAAGAGGGCGGTTTGACCCGCACGGGGATGATGCTGGGAACACCCCAATATATGGCGCCGGAGCAGTTGTTGGCGAGCAGCGTTGACGGGCGAACCGACCAATACGCCCTGGCCGTTGTGGGCTATCGGATGTTGACCGGACGAAATCCATTCCGCGCCGGTGCGGCGATGGAGACGGCGATGCGCCATATCAACGACCGCCCCATGCCGTTGAGGGCTTATCGACCCGATCTGGAGGTCAACGCGGACTTCGAGGATGCTTTCTTAAAAGCACTTCAGAAGTCGCCAGAACATCGATTCGATAGGATCACCGAATTCATAAACGCCATCATCGAGGCCTGTGAGGGGGTCGATCTTCAAAAAACGGCTGAGGAATCGACTTGTCAGACCGTGGCGATGGAGGCGGAGAATATCGATGGGGAGCAAGCGCGACGTGACGATGGGAACTCGAGGGGTCGGCCCCCGGCCTCGACGATCGATGCGAGGGCCAGGGCCGATATCCGGGAGACGGAATCGGCTGCCCGATCGGAGCTGACGTCATATAGCATTCACAAGTTGTGGGTGGTCGCCACGTCGTCGCTTTTGTTATTCGGCGCGATAGTTGGTGCTATCGTGGTGGCGTCCAGTCCTACGGCCGTGCCTGAGGAGGAGGCATTGTATGTGGCCGAAGAGGCTGCAGCTCAGGCGGAAGAACCACCGGCCGAGCCGGTCGATTCGGCGGTCGGCGATGAGGCGAATACAGTATCGGCCAAATTGGCATTTGCCGTCGACGAGGGAATGATGACCGCCGGGCGGGCGGCGGAGCTGGCGCGTTCCGATGCCGACGCGCGCGCCGAGCGACTGCGGGCCCCCGCCGGCGTGGAAGGAGGCGGGGAAGCAGACAGCGATGGCGGTGCGTCGGCCGGTCCAGCGAGGCTTACTGTGACCCTGATTCCCTGGGGAACTCTCTATGTCGACGGGGAACCGAAATCGAATCAAACGCGGCAGTCCGTGACCTTGTCACCGGGAGAGTATGAGTTGACACTTCGCCAACAGGGAAAGGTTCGGGCGCGCCGGTTGGTTGACGTGAACTCCGGGGAATCTAAAATGGTGGTCTTAGAAGCGGATTTCACCCATTAAATGACGTCGTATATATCGTCAAATCAGGGCGCGGCGGGAGTTGAGTATGAAAGAAGTGCAACAATTAGCCGAAGGCCTGGAATTCGATGCGGTGGTACCGGATCTCGATTCGGTTCGGCCCCATGTGGAGTCCCTATTTGATCAGGGAGAGGCCGACAAAGCTCGACTGGAGCTTCAGAAGCGCCTTGAACATAACGATGATGTGCGATCGGCAGAACAAAACGCATGGCTCTACCGGCGACTGGGCGATGCCTATCGGGAAGTCGGTAAGGTCGACGAGGCCATCGAGGCCTACGAGCACTCCTTTGAGATTGAGCCTCGTGATCGGGATGTATCGCTTACCCTGTCCGAATTGCTGATGAATCAGCAGCGATTCAGCGACGGGCTGGATGTGGCGCGCGTGGTTTTGCTGAACCACAAACGGGATATGCCGGATTCCGAGATCGGGGAGATGTATCGGCGTATCGGTGAATTGCAGGAAGGACGGGGTGAACTCGAGGATGCCCGCGTGGGCTACGAAAAGGCGCTGGTAAAAGTTCCAGAAAACCAGGAAGCCCTGGCCGGATTGCTGCGCGTTGTGGGTGACGTGGGGCAACCCGGCGATGTCGTCGAGGCACGCCTGAAGTTGATCCGAAGTCTCGATGATGCCGAGGCGCGTTCGCGGGCGCTGGTAAAACTCGGCGATGACTGGAAGCAAAAATTCAATGACGACGGGCGGGCGCTCGATACCTACGAGGAAGCGGTCGCCGATTGGGCGCAAAATCGGCGGGCCATCGAGAGTATCGCCGATGTCGCCGCCGATCTGGACGACTGGCGGCGGGTCTGTCGCGCATATTTCACCCTCAGCGTGCTCGCTGACGATCCGGAGGAAAAAGCCGATTATCTCATCCAGTCCAGTGACGTGGCTCGCGACGAGTTATGGGAGACCGAAAAGGCTCTCGCCGGCTATCAAAAGGCGCTGGAATGGGATGCCACCCGGCTCGACGCCTTTAAGGCCGTGACCTCCATTCTGGTCGATGCCCGGGACTGGGAAAAGCTCGAAGAGGCCTATTTGCGGGTCATTTCGGCCAACAACGATGCCGAGGGCGCCGATCCCAAGTTGCTCGGCGTCTTGTGGCAAAAACTCGGTGATCTCTATAGCGAGCACCTGGAGCGATTTGAGGATGGGATCTTTGCCTACGAACAAGCACTGGAACATCTTGCCGATCAGCAGGCACTGCGGCGACGCATCGTTGAATTGGCGGAGACTCGCGAGTCCCAACTCGATGTCGCCGCCAAGCATCTTCGCGTGCTCATCGACGACGAATCGGATAATGGGGATTGGCTCGATCGCCTGGGGCGGGTCTATTTGCGAAAAAAGGCCGTCGATCGCGCCTTTTGTGTTTTTCGGGCCATGCAGGCACGGGGAGACGGTCTGGACACCAAGGCCTCTGGATTTCTCGACCGTTTCGGATCCAAGATTGCCCCTTCTATCAATCGCCAGATCAATCCCAGTATCATGAGTCGATATATCTTTGCTCCCGGGATGTCGTCGGTGTTGAACGAGTGTTTTTCGGTGCTCAAGATCGGGCTGCACAAGTGGGTCGGTGAGAGCCGTCGAAAATACGGATTGCGCCGCCGGGATCGCGTCAAGCTCAAGGAGTCGCTGGCCTTTGTTAATTTTTATAAAAAGGTCGGTTCTACTCTCGGTTATGTCGAACTTCCCAAGTTGTGGAAAAAAGAAGATCAGGTGGGAATGGTCAATGGGGCGCTTACGCCGGAGGGATTTATTGTTGGTGAGGACCTTTTGGCATCGGCCCGTGAAAAGCATATTGCCTTCGTGGTGGCGAAACAGTTGTTTTTGTTTCTCGATCCCTTCTATTTGGCGACGATACGCCCCATGACGGATCTGCAGGGATTTTTTCTTCGAGCCATGGCGTTGGTCAGGGAGGACGAGGCCCTGCAGGCCCAATTCAAAAAGGACAGCGCCTACAAGGCACTGCGGAAAAATATCAAGGGGCTCGATCGCAAGCGGCTACGCCGGTCCATTGAACAATTGACCGATGGCAAAGACGAGGTCGTTTTAGGACCGTGGATCGAAGCCATCGAGGACTCAGCCAATCGGATGGGGTTATTGTTCTGCGATGATCTGGAGGTCGCCGAGGAATGCCTGCGTCTGGAAACCGAGACACTGGGACAGCGCTCGACATCGGAACGGATGCAGGCGCTGATTGACTATTCGCTCAGTGAGAAATATCTGTCGTTGCGACCGGAGCTCGGTCTGCAGGTGGCATAATCGCCATCGGTGCCGGACTCGCAACCAGCCAACTCAACCAAGTGGTGGGGAAGAAGTGTGCTTGGCTCTCAATGCAGTAGTGAAGCCCAAGACATCATCATCGCAACAAAACGGCAGTATTTTACATGAAAAATATACGCAACATTGCCATCGTCGCGCATGTCGATCACGGCAAAACGACCTTGATCGACGAATTACTCAAACAGACGAAGATGGTCCCGGAGCACCGTGAGTTGACTGAGCGGGCCATGGACCGAAACGACCTGGAGAGAGAGCGAGGCATCACCATCGTCGCCAAATGTACCGCTCTCGATTGGGAGGGGTATCGCATCAATATCGTCGATACGCCGGGTCACGCCGATTTCGGCGGCGAAGTGGAGCGCGTTCTCAAGCTGGTGGATACGGTTCTCTTATTGGTTGACGCCTTTGAGGGACCGATGCCGCAGACCAAATTCGTACTGCGAAAATCACTGGAGCTGGGCCTGGAGCCCGTAGTGGTGATCAACAAGGTCGATCGTCCCCACGGGCGTCCCCATGAGGTTTTGGACATGGTCTTTGAGCTATTCATGGATCTGGAGGCCTCGGACGAACAGCTCGATTTTCCCGTGGTCTATGCCTCGGGGCTCGAGGGTGTTGCAATGCACGAATTGGAAGACGAGCAGCGGGATTTGAGGCCTCTGCTGGAGACGATCGTGGAGTCTGTGCCGGCCCCCACGGGCGATCCGGAGGCTGCGCTACAGATGCAGGTAGCGACGTTGGCCTATGACGACTACGTCGGCCGTGTGGCGATTGGACGTGTTTTCGATGGAACGATTCGGGTCGGCGATCAGGCGGTCCGGATTCGCCGAGACGGCACGCAGGAATCGGCACGGATTCGAAAATTATATGGCTTTCAGGGCCTGGATCGGGTGGAGCGAGAAGAGATCGTCGCCGGCGATATCGTCGCCGTCGCCGGATTGGAGGGCGTTTTGCCCGGCGAGACGATCTGCGCCCCCGACCACATCCGACCTCTCCCGATGATCGAAATCGACGCCCCCACGGTGTCGATGGTGGTTATGATCAACGACTCTCCGTTCTCTGGTCTCGACGGGAAATATCTCACGAGTCGGCAGATCCAGGAGCGCCTGGACCGTGAATTGGAGCAAAATGTGGCTCTCAAAGTGGAGCAAACCGAGCGCGCCGAGGCCTTTAAACTCTCGGGGCGCGGTGAGCTTCATCTGTCGATTCTTCTGGAGCAGATGCGTCGTGAGGGCTACGAGATGCAGGTCGGCCAGCCCCGGGTCATCTATCGCGACGGTGAGGATGGCGAGAAGCTGGAGCCCGTCGAAGAAGTGATCGTCGAGGTCGAACAGGAATACGCCGGTAGCGTGATCCAGAAGCTCAACGAGCGAAAGGGAGAGCTACTGGGGATCCAGAATAATAGCGATGGGTCTCAGCGCCTTGAATTTCGCGTGCCCTCTCGCGGATTGTTCGGATATCGCTCGGAGTTTCTCACCGATACGCGGGGGACCGGGATTTTGCACAGCAAGTACCTGGGATACGAGCCCTACAAGGGGGATTTGGACAATGAGCGAAACGGAGTCCTGGTCGTCAAAGATCGCGGTGTGACGACGGCCTACGCGCTCTTCAACTTGCAGGAGCGCGGCGAGCTCTTCGTCGGACCCGGCGAGGAGGTCTACGGAGGTCAGATCATCGGATTGCATCAACGAGACAACGACCTGGTCGTCAATCCGTGCAAAGGCAAAAAGCTGACTAATGTGCGGGCTGCGGGAAGCGATGATTCGCTGCTGTTGACCCCGCCGACGCAGATGTCGTTGGAGCAGGCGATCGAATTCGTGGAGCCCGAGGAATACGTGGAGATCACTCCCAAAGCGGTGCGACTCCGCAAAGCAGAGCTAAACCATAGCTTTAGAAAATAACAATGTGTCGCTTTGGGGAGTTTGCAGCGACAATATTAATGATTGTTGAGGGATTGGCTGACAGGTTGTTTCACATCGGTGGGACCTGTGACGCGCAATGCCGTTTCACATTTCGCTGCTAGCATCTCAAACCACGGGGCGTCCTCGGCGACGGGGCGGAGCTCGTAGCGCCACATGATGCTCCCCTGTGCGTGGGTCTTCATGGTGGGACTTCGATCCTGCATCGTCATTCTGAGATCGTGATGTTCACTCGACTCATCGATGCGGATAGTTACTTTCAGCGCACAATCCTCGGGCAGACAGAAATTGGCCAGAAAGCGCAATGTCGGGGCATCGCTAAATGCCGATTGGTGACAGTGATCGAGAAATGTGGGGCCGTCATCAAAGCGGCAAGTAATATGTCGCATCGTCAACTCCGGTTGCCGTCCATGGCGAACCCGCCCGGTCCATTGGATGCGGCGACCGGGGCGAGTGTTCCAGAGAGAACTGGAACGGTTGCGTAGATTGTTTGTAGAGTATTTTCTGGAGGACGCAAAAATTTTTGCGGTCCCTCGTGTGGACCCGGACAGCGGAGAATTGAGTGGAGTTTGGGTCCGAAATCTACGTATTAGCGGTGGGAGCGGGGCTGCTCGCGGGAGTGATCAACACCCTCGCCGGCAGCGGTTCGCTGGTGACCCTGGCAGCATTGATCGCGATGGGGCTTCCAGCCCCCGTGGCCAATGGAACCAATCGACTCGGGGTGTTGATTCAATCGCTGGTGGGACTGGTGACCATGTCAGCGCATGGAACCGACAAGCCGGATGGGATGGGCTGGATCCTCGCGGCATCGACGTGTGGGGCTCTCGGCGGGGCCTGGCTGGCTACCGGGATCGATGCCGAGACGCTGGAGTGGATCATTATCGCCGTGTTGTGGGTGATGTTTTTTTTGGTGCTCTTTCGGCCCGGAGACTGGCTTCGTGAGCGGAGCGAAGAGGAGTCGGGCCGGCCGACGATCGGCAAGATCGTGATCTTTGTCCTTGTCGGAGCTTGGGGAGGCTTTTTACAGGCCGGGGTGGGGATCCTGCTGTTGGGGGCGCTCGTGTTGTCGGCGGGTAAAAACGTCGTGGAAGCGACGGTCATCAAGTTGGTGGTGGTATTAGTCTATACGGTGGGAGCGCTGGCGATCTTCATTGCCTACGATCAGGTGC
>SKPJ01000459.1 GCA_007119595.1 Myxococcales bacterium | reverse complement strand
CAGCGCACCGAAGGCGACTCCACGGCCGTACAGGGGACTCGGCGATTTTTATGATTCGATGATCGGCTCCACAGCCGAGCTATTCATCGAGGGCGGTGTAGTTGACCAATTCATCGATGGGAATTTTGCCCTCGATGGCGAGCTGCACGGCGTAGTCGGAGAGCATTTCGACACCCGAATCGGCGGCGATTTGGCGCAGGACTTTCTCGGGCTGATTGGCGATCACCGCCTGGCGAAGTGAATCACCGAAGGGGAGTAATTCCAGTACGGGCATTCGCCCATCGGTCCCGGTGTAGCTGCATGAGGCGCAGCCGGTACCGCCAAATGCCTTCACCCCCATGGGCGGGCCAACGGGGAAGTAGTGGTCGATCTGCTCCTGTTTTAATTTGACCAACTCTCGGCAATCTTCGCAAATAGCGGGAGCCATCCACTGGGTGAGGATACCGCTGATTCCGTTGGCCAGAGCCTCTGAGGGAACACCGAATTGACGCATCCCCTCCACGACATGACCGGCGTCTTTTCCGTGAAGGGTGCCCAGCAAGATAGATCCTCTCCGGGCGGCGCTCAATGCCTCCATGGCGACCGCGGGATTGGGGATCTCGTCGAGAGCGATGATGTCGGTATCAAAGCGCAAATACTCGTGAATCGCCTCTTTGTAGCCAAAATCGTCTTCGGGATGAACCAGCAACTGCTGAACATCGGGAATCGGACACAAGACGTCGGATTCCACGGTTCCCACCTTGCGTGTTCCATCGCTGGCCAGTTGTGAGACCAGGGCGTAGAGGGTCTGTTTTTTGGCCGCATGACGGGGACCGACGATCAAAAATAAGCCGGGCACCTGCTCCAATAATATCTCGATATCTTCCACGAAATAATCGGGAAAACCGATGGCCTCGAAAGACGGGGCTTCAGCGCCGTGGGAGAGCAATTGAAGCGATAGTTGTTCTCCCATAATCGACGGCATGACGTGGACATGCAGATGATAGGTGACGGGCTCGCGCACCCAGGAAAACCGGCCTCGCTGGGGCAGATGTTCCTGCAACGTCTCCAGGTTTGCCCCCATCTTTAAAAATTCGATGAGATAATTGACCTCCGAGGGCTCAAACGCGGTTTCCGGAATGGGGCGAAGTTCGTCGCCGAGGCGAAAACGCACGTTTCCGCCGTCGGGCTGATTGTCGATATGGATGGTGTTGGCCTGAAGCCGGGTGGCGATGCGCAAGATCTTTTCGAATTTCGCCTCCACCCGCGTCTTGAGGTTGTCCTCCTGTGCTTTCTGCGGTCTGCGTCCCTCCAGAATGGTATTCCAGATGCGGTGAAATTCATCACTGGTGATGAGGTAGGTATCGACAGAGTCCGCATCGAGCAGCCGCGCTAACTCCACGGTAGGCGCATCGGGGTCGACGGTGGCGACCGTCAACTCGCGCTCTTGCACCACCAGAGGAATCAACTGATGGTGCTCCAGAAATGCCCGGGGCACGGAATAGGACAATTCGTGGTCCGAGATCTTGAGCAAGGTGTCGACGGGAGCCATCTTAAACCCGCGCTGGATGGCCAGAGCCCGCACCAGATCGGTTTCTTGGACGTGGGAATACTCCAGCAGAGCCTCGCCGAGCCTCTGGCCACTGACATCGGCTTCCAGGGCCGCCAACTCGATATCGTCGCGGTCGGCGATGCCCAACTCCACCAGGATATCACCGAGCTTTGAGGAGAAGCGAAGTTGTCCCAGCGAGGTACGCTCGTAGGTCTCGTCATCGAGACGTCGAATGCAGACGACCTCCGGGTTTTTATTGCCGTCGCCGACGGGGATGACCATCCGCCCATCGATAGCGAGCCGGGACTTGAGTTTTTCGGGCACCCGAGGGGCGACGGCGGACATGACGATGGCGTGGTAGGGCGCATTGAGCGCATATTCCGTTAGACGCGGTCCATACAGAATATCGACGTTTTCAATCTCCAGCTCGGCGAGCCTGCCTTCGGCGAGTTTGGCCATCTGCAAGCGGCGCTCCACCGAATATACTTCGGCACCCAAACGGGCCAATAAAGCGGTGACATAACCGGTATCGGTGCCGATCTCGAGGATCGTATCACCGGCTGTGAGTTGCAGCGACGTCAACAGCTTTGCGACCACGTCCACCGGGGGAAGCGACGCCGCCGGAAGCGGCTCGCCCTCGTCATCGGCGCCGATGGTCACGAAGGGTTTTCGGGGGACTTCGTTGAGGGCATCGATGACCCGTTCGTCGTCGATTCCATGCTGGGCAAACCACTGATCGTCGTATTGTTCGACAACACCATTGGACTCGGCAACTTCATTCACGACAAACCTCGAATGATTCTGAAGACAACATTACTCAGGTGATCCCAGATCACCGGCATCAAAGCAATCGCCAACTCGTCCCTTCCGGTGAATCCATAATTTCGACGCCCATCTCGTCGAGTTCGTCGCGCAGGGCATCGGCGCGCTCCCAATCCTTTTCCTCGCGGGCTTTTTCACGAGCGGCCACCTTTTCGTCGATGACGTCGGCGTCGAGTTCCATGGCTTTTAGGCGCAGATCGCGAAGCTCTCGCAGCGCCTGTGTGGGATCGCGCTCCAACATGCCGAGTACTTTTCCAGCCCCGACCAGATGCCGGCGCAATCGATACAGGGTCAATGCCAACGCGTCGCTGGGGGAGGACTTCGACTCCGTGGCCTCGTTGATGGCCCGGGCGATCTCTCCGATCAATGCCAGGGCTTTCGGGGTGTTGAGATCGTCGGCCAGAGCTGCATCGAAGCGCTCCATAAAGCCCTCCACGAGCTCATCGAACCCATCGGCCAGCCGAGTCCCCTCGGGGGGATTGTCGAAGGCATCATAGCCCGCACGATCCAGGGTTCGATCGATGCGGCTCAAGGCGGTGTACAGATATTGTACCCGCCGGGTGGCCTCCTCCAGATTGTCCAGGGCATAGGTGATCGGGTTTCGGTACAGGGTGGTATGCATAAAATAGCGGATCGCCTCTGGATGATAACCGTTTAGAACATCGCGGGTCGTCCAGAAATTGCCGAGTGATTTCGACATTTTGCGAACGATCTTTTCGCCGTCATCCGACTTTTCAGCGACATTGACCATCCCGACGTGCATCCAAAAATCAGCAAAGGGCTCGGCGCCGCTTGCGGCCTCCGATTGGGCGATCTCATTTTCGTGATGGGGAAAGATCAAATCCCGGCCGCCGCCGTGGATGTCGAGGGTATCACCCAGGTATTTGGTGCTCATCACGGAGCACTCGATATGCCATCCGGGCCGGCCCCGTCCCCAGGGCGAGTCCCAGCCCAGTTGATCGTCCTCCGATTTTTTCCACAGGGCGAAGTCGAAGGGATGTTCCTTTTTCTCGGTCTCCTCGACGCGACCGGAGCGGCCGGCCTCCATATCCTCGAGCTTTCGGTGCGACAGCTTGCCGTAGCCCTCGAAGCTCTCGACCCGGTAGTAGACATCGCCGCCGGCCTCGTAGGCATGACCCTTTTCCAAGAGGACCTGATTCATGGCGATGATATCGTCGATATGCTCCGAGACCTTGGGCTCCGCCGTCGGGGGATCAATGCCCAGAGTCTCCATGTCCCTATCGAGTTCCTCGATGAAGTGAGCCGCCAACTCCAGGGGATCGACGCCCTTTTCGGAAGCCCGTTTCAAGATCTTGTCGTCCACATCGGTGTGATTGCGCACATAGTTGACGTCATAGCCCAGATGGCGAAGAAAGCGATACAGCACATCAAAGACAATGAAGACGCGGGCGTGTCCGATATGGGTCAAATCGTAGACCGTGACACCGCAGACATACATCGCAATCTCCCCCGGTGTTTGCGGCTCGAGGAGGCGTTTTTTCTGGGTGCGGCTGTCGAAGAGAGTGACCGATCGCAAGTCTTGGGACATCGTAAACATTCTCCATCGCGGGAAGCTTCGCCTTGACTGATATGCGATTAGCATACTTTGGAGGTGTGCTGAAGGGTTGGGTGCCCCCATTTTGTGACACACCGACGCTTATAGCGACCACCGTCGGCCTCCGTGCTGTTTTCTCCCCCGCCAATACCGGATCCGAATTGACCATGCTCAATACACTCATCAACGATCTATCGAGGAGCGACGCCTATCCCCACGAGGTAGACGACGTCGTGGTGTGTCAGACCCATATATCGGTGGTTTTTCTGGCCGGTAATTTTGCCTACAAATTAAAAAAACCGGTCGATCTGGGATTTGTGGACTACTCCACGCTCGATAAACGTCGCCACTTCTGCCGTCGGGAGGTCGAACTCAATCAGCGCCTAGCCCCTGGAGTCTACCTTCGAGCCGTCCCGATCGTCTGCGATGGTGCCCACCGATTCGATCTGGAGTTTGAGGGAGACGAAGAGGAAGTCGCGGAGTGGGCGGTGTTGATGCGCCGACTCGACGATGGAAACCGGCTGGGATCGAGATTGTCGAGCGATCGCATTGCAGCCGATCTATTCGAGCGGCTGGGACGCCATATCGCCCAATTCCACGATGGCGCAAAGGGCGGAGCGCAAGTGGCCGCCTGCGCCACCTTCGAGCAGGTACAAAAAAACAACCTCGACAATTTCGACCAGGCCACCGCTCACGTGGGCCAGACGGTGGATCACGAGGTCTTTCAGAGATTGCGCTCCTTGGTTCGACGCCGCCTCGACGAGTTAGAAGAGCTGATCTCGAGCCGCGCCCGGCGCAACATCGCCCGCGATACCCACGGTGATCTGCGTCTGGAGCATATCTACATCGAAGATGACGGCCACCTGCGCATTGTGGACTGCATCGAGTTCAACGACGCCTTTCGCTACGCCGATCCCGTCAGCGATATCGCCTTTTTGGCCATGGATCTCGACATCCGGGGCTATGGAGAGGAGTCGCGCCGGCTGCTCGACGCCTATTTCGACGAACGAGACGACGACGAAGGCCGCCGGTTGATCGATTTTTATGTCGCCTATCGCTCCTGTGTGCGCGCCAAAGTCCACGGATTCAAAGCGGCCGAACCGGAGGTCGACGCCCGGTCCCGTCGGCGAGCACGACAAAAGGCGAGAGCCCATTGGAATTACGCGCTGTGGCGCCTCGAAGAACCCGGACGCGGTCCCTCGCTGGTGATGCT
>SKPJ01000351.1 GCA_007119595.1 Myxococcales bacterium | reverse complement strand
GGTTTGATCGAGGGTCGAAATGCTGGTTCGTCCCCTTGCAACATCTCAGTTATGTGATCCGCCGACTCGACGGTTATCACTTTAAGTTCTCGCCGCGCTTGCGTCAGTTTCGCTCCCGTAGCGATGGTGATGCTGCGCAACAACCGGCGCTGCCGGAGGTTCCGGAGGGGACCTGGACGATCAGTCGGCTCAATCAGGCCGCTCGAGCTGCGCTGCGCAAGCGCTTCCAGCAGTCCATCTGGGTGGCCGGGGAATTGCAGGACTTCGAGAAGAATCGGGCCAGTAATTATCGGACCTATTTTTTCGATCTCGTAGAGCGGCCATTCGCCGGCGCCAACGAGGTGGCAAGATTGAAGGCCGTATTGTTCGAACGTCATCGCAAGACCATCGCCAGGCGGCTTCGGCAGAGCAATATCGACCTCGCCGACGGTGTGGCGGTGCGGCTTTCGGGCCGCATCGATCTATACCCCCGCAATGGGCGCTTCCAACTCATCGTCGACGATATCGATCCGGCCTATACGGCGGGCGAAATCGAATTGAATCGAGAACGGGTCTTTCAGTCGCTCAAGAAGAAGGGCATCGAGTCCAAAAATCGCGCCAAGACATGGCCGCTATGTCCACTTCGGGTGGGATTGATCACGAGCTACGAAAGCGATGCCTACAACGATTTCATCCATCAACTCCAACAGAGCGGGTACGGGTTTTCGATCGCCGTCTTTGATGCCAACGTTCAAGGAGTTCACACCGAGCGCACCGTGCTTCGAGCTCTGCGCTACTTCGAGGAGCGGGCCGGGGATTTCGATGTTGTGGCCATCGTTCGCGGGGGAGGGTCTCGATCGGAGCTCGCCTATTTCGATACCGAGGCGATCGGTGAGGCGGTATGTGAGCATCCGCTGAAGGTGATCTGTGGCGTCGGTCATCAACGCGACGTCAGTCTGCTCGATCTCATTGCGGAGTCGACGAAGACACCGACCGCGGCAGCGGATCGTATCGGCGAGCAAGTCGAGTCATATCTGAGGTCATTGACGCGCACCTATGGGGCCATCGCTCATCGCGCCGATCGGATGGTGCAGAATCGTCGACAGGATCTGGTCCGCCAGGCGTCGCGGTTGGAGCGCCAGGTCGGGCGCTGCCTGAGCGCCGGTCGACGCCGTCAGACCCGTCAAGAGGCGCTCCTCGGACAGATATTGCGGGCGACCCTGACGAATCACCATCGTCGCCTTGACGAGAGCCTCGAGCTCTTGTCGTCGATGAGTTCTCGCCGTATTGACAGGTGGAGACAACAAGTCGATCGAGCCCGGCATGATCTGTCCATGCGACGCATGGAGCGACGACTGCACAGGCATCGAGACGTGCTCAACCGGCGGTTGGAGTCGCTGAGACGATCGACACAGCGCGACACAAAAATGGCCCGTCAGCACCTCGATCACCTCCAAGAGCAGCTTGCGCTCATCGACCCACAGCGCATTTTAAAGCGGGGGTTTGCGTTGGTCCGCGACGACGAGGGCCTTATTCAATCGCCCTCCGACGTCGGTATCGGGGATGACTTTGATGTCGTCTTCGGTGATGGTGTACTCCGAGCCCGCCGCCTGGAAGATGAGGCACAACACCAGCCGTCACAGTCCCAGCAGTCCACGGCAGAACCGGTAGAGTAAAACGATGAGAGGTGAGCGATGACCGAAGAGTCAGCCGACGCCCAAGAGGGCGATTTGAAATACGACGATGCCCTCGAAGAGCTCAATGAAATTCTGGAAGCCATCGAGGATGATCGCTTCGACCTCGACGAACTCGGCGATCAGGTCGGCCGTGCTGCGTCGTTGATACGGTTATGTCGAGAAAAGATCGACGCCACGGAACTACAGGTGCGATCGATCATCGAGGAATTGGACGACGAGCAGTCCTGAAGCTCATATGACACGCACGCGAAATGTGGCGTAGACCTTGAATCGAGCATCCTGAGAGGGAGCACTGCCGGCGACTCGGGTATTGAGCCGCATCCCTTCTTCGGCGAAGGGCTTGAGATCGAGTTCGTCGTCTACCTCGAGATCAAAGCGCACTTGACCTTCCGGGATCGGGTCGCGCCAGGCCAATTCGGCCTCCGAGAGCTCGCTGTCGTCTTTGCGCGATGCAACGTGGATTGTGATGTCGTCGAGGAAATCAAAGGTCCGTTTGTCCGACTCCTCGCTTAATTCGAAATATAATTCGCGAAGATACACCGCTCGTGCTCCGCTGGCGTCTTGCTCTGCAAGTTCCTCTTCGAGGTTCACCTCCATGGGAATCCGAGCATCTGGAAAGAGGTCGCCCAGCGGGGTCGAGCCGAGCGGGGAAGCCTCGACGAAGATCTCCTCGCTTTCCTCGCTAAAGCTAAATGACCCAACGCCGGCACAACTGATAAAGAATAAGCCGAACAGGGTCATCGCGATGGTCGCTGAAGTTTTCAGTGGCGTCATGCTATCCTCCGGTGCGTGCAGTCGGGAGTTTTTGGGATTGGCCAGCTTGGAGCGATTGGTTGGGGAATCGAGGTGATTCCTTCGGTACTGTAGTTCCCCTCTATAAGATCATTTATGCAATTGGCATACCGGGTGCACCACTCGATCACCGCAGAGCTTGTCATGGTGGTAGACGGGTTGTAAAGTTTGGTCGATTTGGCGGGTTCACACCGTTTCATCGGGTTGTCGAAGGTGGTTTCGTATGAAAAGGGTGGGGTCTGCTAGTGGCCGGACCCAGTAATTTTGACATGTTGAGACCGGTCATCAACGACGATCTCTTTGCCGTCTGCACTCGAAGATACACTGGCATCGCCTCGTTTAGACGGCTTCGATCTCGTCGCTCAGTCCTCGGTCTCAAACAGTCATCTTCACTGGATCGGACCACCAGTGGTTTTCATCCTCTCCGATTGAATATCACGAACGGTGCAGTTGACCCGGATTGTCGAGGATTGCCCCCTGAGAAAGTGCGCGAGGCACTCGTTCATGAAATTTTATTGTGACAATTGTCAGACCAAGTATTCCATTCCGGATGCAAAGGTGCAGGGGAAGGTGCTCAAAGTGCGTTGCAAAAAGTGCAGCCACATCATCTCGGTGCGAAAACCGGAGCCTCCGGCGGCTTCACAAAAGCGGGCTTCGTCGAGGTCGGGACAAGACGAGCCATCGCCTCCGTCCAAATCCAGACAAACCAGCGCGCCGAAATGGCATTATTCGATCAATGGTCAATCCATTGGTCCCATCACCGAGAAGAGCCTGACCCAGAAGGTTGCAAATGGTGAATTGGGAGATGGGATTTATGTCTGGAAGGACACATTCACTGAATGGAAACCGATCAAAGAGGTGAGAGCTTTTTCCAGTGCATTGGCGGGTGCTGCACGGCGAAGACCGTCTCCCAAGACGCTGCGAAGCAGTGAGCCCATCGAGAGAACAGAATCTGAACCTGCAGAAGATCGTGGGCCACGCAGCGAGCAGATAGAGGGTCTGCGCTCGCAGCTCTCCGATGAGGCTGATGAGACGGAACAACATAGCAACCGTGCAGCGTCAGAGGCCAAGCCTCAGACTGCAGAGGCGTCGAGAGCTGGCTCTTCACTGGGTGCGGGATCGCGCAAGCAACGATTGGAGAAATTGCGTAAGCGCCTCAACCTCGATGAAGAGCCCGACGAGCCAGGGAGTTCAGATTTACGGCAATCAAGAGCCACCGCATCAACCACTGCAGACGTGAGATCGAGTGCTGCCAATCAATCGCAGCACGCGGGAGTTCGATCGCAGCAAGCCGAGGTCTCGTCGTCGACGGCGGCGGAAGTGAAGTCAAAGGCGACGGGAGCCGTGAAATCGACCCCGCCGGTGAAAAGCGATTCTGTAAATTCAACGAAAAAGAGACTCGACCCCGCTCATATCGAAGACGATGACGAGCTACCCTTTTCGGTGGTCCAACTCACAGATTCGCGCGATAAGGGCAACGAAAATGGGTCGGAACGATCGGAAATCGAAACATTCGATAATGAGCCCAACGGGCGGGGAGTAACGTCGGGGCCGGAAATGGGGATCGGCCACGCCGACACGCTGCTCGACGACTCCAGGCGAGACACTGCTGATTTGGCGGACCCAGTGGCGAGCCACGACGGGCTTTTCAGCGGTATGGACGATGGACAATCCCCGCAAAGTGCGGCGGGCCAAACACCGCAGTCCCAGGAGACCTCCGAGGACGAGGATGCAGTCCCCTTCTTCCCATCGGCGCCGAAACTCGGCAACGACGACGCCTCCGACGACTCTGCGTCATTGGGTCGGGTCGACGAGATCACGGGTAGTCTGCTGATACAGATCAATGAGATCAAAAGCGATGGGAGAAAACGGGCCATCATGGCGTCGGTCGGCGCGCTGGTGGCGTTGGTGGCAGTCGGCGGCATCGCCATCATCGGGTGGTCCCAATTGGGCTCCGACGAGGAGGTCGTGGATACGGGCAATCAGATTCGCATGGATCACGTCGGTGCACAGCCCCAATTCCACGAATATTCAGAAGAGGAATTGGCGCGGGCGCGGGAGCGGTTGGTGCTCGATGAAGCACTGGTCGTCTCACGAGAGGATGGCCGCGCGGCCTATGAACGAGAGGAGAGAGAGCGAGCCCAGCGTGGGGAGGATACCGATTCGGCACCATCAGCCGATGATTCAGCGACAGCCATGCCCTCCATCGACCCCGACGCCTTTCGGCGCGAGATTCCGCCGGAAGAAGTGGAGGCGAGCCGTGCCACCGAGGACGAGTCATCTCAGCCCTCGGGTTCTCGCTTTGCGCGCCCCGAATTGCCGGGCCAACAGGAGGAGACCGGTGATGGGCTGACTGGCGAGGGGAGCCCGGCAGAGACCGGTGACTCCGAGATGGACAGTCGATTCGAAGCGATGGCTGCTCTCCACAGCGATACGGAGCGCGGAATTCACGGGGGAGACGATGAGCTACTCCAGCAAGGAGAGTTGCCGGAGGGGCTCAGCGGCGGTGATATCGCTGCCGGCGTGCAGACCGTGATGGCCAGTGTCGGCTCCTGTCGTGAGCGTCATATCTATCGGGGAGGAACGATCGAAGAGGAGGAGATCGAGGTGACGTTGACGGTGATGCCCGATGGGCGAATCGGTCACTTCGAGATGCGGCCCCAGACACTTGCGGACACCGATTTCGGTCGCTGTATGCAGTCGCATACCCGTCGATGGCGCTTTCCCCGATTTGCCGGAGATCCCGTGGAGGTCGAAGCCCCCTTTTCACTGCAGTAGTTGGCAAGAAAGAACGGATGGTCAATACGGGATGGGAGCCAGCGGGTGCCAATCGAGAGTACCGAAACCCGATGCCCTTATTCCTGCGCAGCATTCGGGTGAGGCAGCCTTTTCAGTGTCCTTCCCGATCGGCAGCGTCGGCTCCATCATCGGCGTCGGAAGCCTTGACGGGCGACAGCTTGCGTTGCAGTAATTCGATATCGACGATGGACGCCGTATCACCGGTTTCTTCGGCAAGCCCACGTGCCCGCGTCAACCAGTGAAGGGCTGTTTCATCGCTTCCAAGACGATGAAAATCCTCCGCTGTTTCGATCAGTAAGTCCACGTCTTTGTGGGGTTTTATGGCCTTGTCGTAGGCCTCTTCGGCGTCTTCAGTCTTTTCGGCGTACAGCAGTAGTTGGGCACGCAATAGCGGGATGGCATCCGAAAATTCGGGCCAAGTCTGCTCGATGCGATCGACCCACTCCCCGGCTCGATCGAGCTCATCCAATGCAGCGCGTCGACGTGCGACATCGACGAAAATCTCCGGGTAATGAAGGGCCGGATGGTCGAGAGCACCCTCGACAATGCGCTGGACGAAGTCGAAGTAAGCTTCCATATCGTCTTGGTGCAAAAACCGCCGTGCGAATGCCCAGCGCTCCAGATCGGAGAGAGGAGACAATTTTTGTTGGAGCCCCTTCAGTTGATCGGCCTCCATTCGTCGAATTTGCTCGTGGCGCCGCGATTCTGCTGCTGATATTACCTCCCATGCGTGGTAATTATAGCCGAGTTCCTCGTCGACGTACTCGGGATAACCGTCGCCGATGGAGCGTGGAAAGGACAATGTCATGGTAATTCTCGTAGGGTGAGTACAAAAGTCACTGTCACAGGCCACTTGGCGACAGGGCGATTCAGTAACTATCTCATAAATTACACAGGTCACAGGGACAAGGATGAAGCGGGTCAAACTCTTTCTCAAGGGCGTCTGTATGGGGATCGCCGATATTATCCCCGGCGTCAGCGGAGGCACGCTGGCCTTAATCCTCGGGATCTATGAGGAATTGGTAAATACAATACGGGGATTGCATCTGTTTTGGCTTCCCGCCGTCTGGCATTGGATCCGTGGTGGTTTCCAACGCGAGGACGGTCGAAAGATTCTCGAGGCCTGGGAATCGATGAATCTCATGTTTTTGGTGGTCTTGGTCAGTGGAATCTCGACGGCGGTGATCGCCGGAGGTTTGACCCTTCCCACTCTGCTAGAGCGATATCCGGAGGTTATGAGGGCGTTGTTCTTCGGACTCATCGCGGCCAGTATCTGGATTCCCTTTCGCATGATCGACATCCAACGCTGGAAGAATTGGATCCCCGTTGGTGTAGCAGCGGTGATCGGATTTGGAGCTGCCTGGGTATTGACGGCGCCAGATCGGATCTACCAGGCCGGCACGACATGGGTCGAAATCAACGCCGAGCCCGATGATACTCTCGAGGCAATCAATCGCCGGGGACTGGCCTCCTGGACCGGTGCGCAGATCTTCTGGGCCGATGAGAATGCGCCGTTGCGCGAATCCATGGAAGCTTCAAATCCGGAGTTGCAGCTCGAGCGACCGACCCAGGAGGAGTTGTTTGATCCCGAACGAGTGGGCGAAAAAAGTGAGCTCTATGACACACTCGTGGTTCCCGAGGGAACACCCGTACAGGTGCCTCAGCCATTGCCGTGGTATGTCTTTTTGGCCGGATTGGTCATGGTTTGCGCCATGATATTACCGGGAATCAGCGGGTCCTATATCTTGCTCATATTGGGGGTGTATTATTTTATGCTCAATACGCTTCGGACTTTTCTGTCCGGGCTTACCGAGCTTAGTCTGTCGGGAGCCGCTGTATTCTTCGTAATCGTGTTCATATCGGGAGCATTGATCGGGATTTTGAGCTTTGCCCGGGTGATGAGTTATTTGTTGCGGCGATTTACCGCCGCGACCGTCGGATTATTGGTGGGATTGATGGTCGGAGGGCTGCGTGGAATCTGGCCCTTTCGACAGATGGTAAACGGAGAGATCGTCAACGTCATGCCCGATACACTGGATGCAACGGTGGTGGCCGTGATCATCGCCGGTTTGGTGGGAGCGGGATTGGTCACCGCATTGACCTGGTTGGGTAGCCGACGGCCCAAGCCAGAGACTTCCCATGGATAGCCGTCGCCGTTGTAACAGAGAAATAGCGAGCAAGGAGCAGTGATGCAGATAAGCGCACGCACGATGTACGGACTTCGCGGGTTGGTCACTCTGGCCGGAGCACGGACCCAGGAGCCGATGAGTATTCAGACCATCGCCGAGGAGGAGGATCTACCGGGCAAATTTCTGGAGGGGATCATGGCTGATCTGAAACGGGGGGAATTTGTTCGCAGCAAACGGGGTGCCAGTGGGGGCTATTTTCTGGCTCGTCCGGCCAGCGAAATCACTCTATTGAGCGTGATTCGGCACCTCGAAGGTCCGGTGGCCCCGATGGCCTACGGAGACCGCACGGCGGCCGATGGAGAGCCCACGGATCGTCAGGCCGCGTTTCGGCCGGTGTGGAAAGAGATACGAGATGCCACGATTCGCGTATTGGAGCGCTACACCATACAGTCCATCGCCGATTCGGTCCCCGAATTGATGCGCGACGATTTTCGCCCCATCTATCAGATCTGAGAAGCTGTCCAAATCGTGGGACCGAGCACCCCAAGGGCATTTCCTCGCTATCGCTCAGGAGGCTCGACAAGATGAGTTTTCGACAGCTTCTGAGATTGAATCGTCAGAAATTGGGCTGTTCCAGGTAATCGGGACGCACATTTTGCCCCACGTACAGACCCTCGTCGTAATCCTCGTACAGGCGCAAATAGACGTGCAAAAAGCGAAGTACTTTTTTTGCGTATCCCCGTGATTGATCGAAGGGAATTTCCTCCACAAATTCATCGAGGGGGATGTTTCGGCCCCTCATATCGAGCCAACCGCTGACGCGATGTGGTCCGCCGTTATAGCCGGCAAAGGCCATCAACTCCTGGCCATGGAATTTCTCGACCAATCGACTGAAGTAGAAAATACCCTGTTCGATGGAATGATCGGCCTCCAGTAGGTCGAATGGGCCGAAATCCTCGCTGCCGAAGAGATCGGCGATTTTGAGTCCCGTGCGGGGGATGACCTGCAGCAGCCCCAGGGCATCGGCGACACTGATGGAGTCGGGGTTAAAGGAACTTTCTACGAGCATCAGTGCCCAGATCATATAGGGGTTGACGTTGTGCTTTTCGGCCAGTGGGATCACCTGCTCGGGAAACGCTCGGGGGTAGGCCATCTTCCAATAGCGATGGGCCTCGCCTTCGGGGTCTTGGCGCAACCACCAGGTGTCGTCGAGGGCGAATCGCCGTACGAAGTGGTAGTCGCCGACTTCCTGCATGGCTTCCAGTATCACCGGACGGAGCTCGGTGCGCTGGGCGTGTATTTCTCGCTGGCGCTCCAACAGGGCTTGTCGCTCGTCGCGATCGTCGGGCACGGGATAGCGAAGTTCGCGATCTTTCATGCCCCAGTAGTCGGCGCGTTGGCTGCGGCGTCGGTTGTCGATGTAATAGGCCCAGCGTCGGTGCGAGAGCTGGTGAGGAGAACTGGAGGGGCGAGCTCGGCGCGAGAGGCCGCGATACTCCAGAGACACGTCGCGCATCACTCGACGTGCCTCGGTATACCAGCCCGCCAGCCACAGCCAATAGACGCGGTGGAGCTCCGGGAATAGGTCCCCGGCCTGTTCCACGGCCCGCTCCATGCCCCCGTGGTGGGTATCGTCATCGTAGGCGGTCCACTCCGTGGGAACAGGCCCGATCATATCGCCTTGTTGATAGCGGACGAATTCCACGTCTGATTCGTGACGCCCACTCCAGTAGATTCGGGCATCGGTGTTGAATCGAATTCGGGCCACGTCCTGGTCGGCGAACTCCACGTCTCGATACGGAATGCGGGGGTCGGCCTGGGAGCGATGATCCAATCCCTCGATCGTTTCCTCCTGATCGCTGTCCCATCCCGTATGAGTGGTGGCCGGCGAAATGCCCCCACCCATGCGCGAGTCCAGCAGGGGTTGGTCGAGATTCCAGGTCAATCCATAGGTCGGGAAGGGAAGCCCCAGACCCTTTGGGGAGCATCGATCGGCTCGAGGACACTCCTCGTTGCTCAGGGCAGCGAGCAATTCCTGGTCCCACATGCGGTTGACCGATTGACCTGCCAATGCTTCGCCCAGCGGTTGGGTCCGGGGATCGACGCCGGAGTAGCGGGCTTGCATGACGCCGAGGCGATCGATTTCGTCAAATGCATCCAGGACCTGACCGCTGCTCTCGGTGACCCGGTCGGCCTGGGCGAGAAAGGAGTCGTCTAAGATCTGGCGTTGCTCGAGGTCGACGAGGCGATTGGCGGCTTGAACGCCGTAATAACTATTGGGTCGCGTTTGATTCAATTCGGCAAACAAAGTGGCTGCATCGGCGTCGTTGCCGGCCCGCTCCAGAGAACGGGCGGCCCAATAAAGATATTTGGCCCGTGTTTCACCGCGGGAGCGCCGGGCCAGACGGCGCAGGTTTTCGTAGGCCTCTTCGAAACGGCCGGTCTTGTACTTGAGATACGAAAAATGCCAGCCCCGCTGCTGCCCCGCGCTATAGGATTGCTCGAAGAGTTCGTAGGCCTCCTCGTAGCGTCCGTAGCGCTCGTAGAACTGCGCGATGGCACGTTGTCGAGTGCGCCGGGCGGAGTTTTCGTACAACTTCTCGAGGACCTCTTCGGCCTCGTCGAAGCGCCCGATGCGGGCGAGCGCAAAATTGTGAAAGCGATAGATGGTGCGCTTATTGAAACCGGCTCGATGCCCGTCTTCGTAGATCTGGCGCGCCTTTGCAAAATACTCGGCGGCGCCCTCGAAGTCATGACTGTGGTAGGTATTGAGGGCGATTCGCTGCAAAATTTCATTTTCAAATCGCGAGTTTCCATCTTCGGTGGCCACCTCTTCTCGAAGCTCGGTCATCAACTCGTGGGCCAGGGGCCAGAATTTATCGATGCTCAACTGCCGATAGTGCGCGAAACGCTTTCGTGGGTCGATTGGTGAGGGTTCAATTCCCTCCTCGGCATAGCTCTGGAGTCGTTCGCCGGCGATCTGGCCTTCGTTTTTGTAGGGAAATTCGAAATTGGCCTTCTGGTAGGCCCGGGCCGCTGCCTCGTGCTCACCGAGATTCTCGAGAATTTTTCCGTGATTAAATAGGGCCAGATGGCGCCGGGGGTAGTCCGGAAAGAGGTCGATGATTTGTTCGACGATGGGACGCGCCTGCTCCCACTTCTGGGCATCGACGAGACTCTTCGATTGAAGGGCTCGGGCCTTCCAATGAAGGGGGCTATCATCGGCGTCATAGATGGCGGCGAAGGCTTCGGCGGCTTCCTGGTGACGCTCCAGATCGCGCAATGCGTGGCCGCGTAACCAGTGGACGTAATCTTCGATGGGGACCGACGATTCCAGGGCGTCGAGTCGTTGGAGTACCGTGTGTGGCCGCTCCAAGAGGTGGGATAGATAGGCGTGTTGAAAGCGCGCCATATCGCGCTGTTCAGCATCTTCGAGACAGTCGTCGTCGAGTAGAATCGCCAATAGGTTGTCGGCGTCGTCGTAACGGCGGTAATGGATATGCTCTCGGGCCTCGTCGAGTCCGCTGACGCCGCGCTGACAATAGGATGCGGCGGCTGCACTACGGGCCGATGTGTTCAGCGCCGCCTCCACGGCCGGGATCGCTTGCAGCGATGGGGAGATCGTAGGCCGAGGGCCGTCGTCGGTGGAGGCCCCCGTAGGTGGGCCGTCCGGGATATATTGCTCGCCCGGGGCGGCGGCCTCCGATAAAATAGGAAGCCACACCATCGCCAGCGCAGCAACTCCCAGAAAACCAGCCGTGGACCATTTTGTGACTAACCAAGGTTTCATCGCAAAAGCCCTATTATCAGCCATCGAAAAGTTGCCATCGCTTCGTCCGCGGGAGCATCGATCATTGATCGATCTCGGGATAGGTGCCGCAGTCGTTGATGAGCCCGTTTTCCAAATGGTGCAAAAAGTAGTCGCTGTTCATTATAAGTGCTCGTGAAATAAAGACGAATAAATTGTAGCACGACTGCTCAGTCAGGGCATCCACTGGATTTTTTGATGCTCTGCGACCATCGACCGACGGTTTCGTTCACCAACGCCAACCTGTGTCGCTTCATCGAAGCCCGAGATCTCCTCTTCTGGTGGGGGAGCAGACCTCGAGGTGTCGATGACGGTACGGGGAATTCGGGGCGATAAGGACCGAAAACCGCCGAGCACAGAGTGTTTGATTCGTTTTCAATTCGCTCCTACGTCGCATTGCCACCCTCCGTCGGTGCTCTGAGACAACATCCAGAGGTGGCGTTTTAAGTCCCACAAAAAGGCTTGCGATCGCGGCGTCTGGAAGCAGGTCAGCGGCCGGAAAAGTTGTCGGTAGTCGGTGCAGACGGTATAGATGCAGAATGAGTGAATGGAATGAACGGCTTCGAAAATGGTGGACAGCACCGGTGGAGCGATTCTTTGGCACCCGCTGGGAAGAGCGAGGCGGCATTGAGCAATTATTTGCCAACGCCGTGGCCCTCGTCTATCTGACCACCCGGGAGGTCTTGCGCGATCGGGCGCCGATGATGGCCGCCAGTCTGTCCTTTTTTACGGTGCTGGCCATTGTACCACTGTTGACGGTGGCGGCGTCGTTGATGGCGGCCTTCGGGATGTTGGAAGAAGACGGGGGGACGGTCTTCGATACGCTCCACCAGTTATTCCCCGATGTGGCCTCTGGTATCGCCAGTTATCTCGGCGAGGTCGCCACACAGAGTGCACAGGCGGTTGGGGGAATCGGTGCCATCACGTTGTTGATCATCGGATTGGTTCTTTTCAATGCCATCGAGGAGACGCTGACCCGGATCTGGGACGGGGCACACGATCGCTCTCTGGTGGTCAAGATGCTCACGTTTTACGCCGTGATAAGCTTCGGGCCGGTGCTCATTGCGTTGTCCATCGTTCAGACGGCGGGAGCGCAGATCTATTTGAGTGAAATAGGCCTCGATATCTCGTTTTTTGAGCGCCTTTTGCCCGTGGTGTATGCGCTGATCGCGTTTTCCTTGCTCTTCAAGCTGGTGCCCAATGCCGACGTGAAGTGGAGGGCAGCTCTGATCGGTGGCCTGTACACGGCGGTGGCCTTCGAGCTGGCAAAGTGGGGGTTTAATCTCTATGTCAATCAGATGCTGTTCCAGACCTATGATCGGGTCTACGGTGCATTGGCTCTGATTCCGATTGGATTGATCTGGGTATACGTGACCTGGCTCGTGATTTTGATCGGTGCCGAGTTGGCCTATGCCATTCAGCATCTGCCGAGTTTGATGCGAAGAGAGGCGAGAAGAAGTAGTTCGCAGACCAGCGCCGAAACATTTGTGCCCGTACATCCCGTCATCGCTCTGGAACTGTTGAAGCCAATTGTGAGCGCATTCGAGTCCGGCAAGGGGCCAGTCTCGAAAGAGGCATTGGGGACGACGAGCTGCCTCCCGGACCACGTTGTCCAAGTGGTGATCGCCGTGTTGTTGGAGCACGGTGTGATCATCGCCGTGGACAACGATGAGGGAAGCCGTGGCTTTTTGCCCTCACGACCGGCGCAAACGATGGAGTTGGATTCTGTGGTGGAGCATTTCTGGGTGGGCGGTGAATTCGGTGACCGGCACTCGGTTGCTCAGCTTTCAGTGGCCTATCGAGAGGCGACCAGAGAATTTTTCAAGGGGCGAACGGCGGTGGAACTCGTCGATGAAAAGGAGCAAGAAATTGAAGAGAGTACAGATCCGGATGGTGAGACGGCGGCCGAGCTGAATTCCGGCGATACAGAAGGACAGACCGTCGCCTGACTGAGCTGTGACGGCCGCCGGCCAATCCGTTTAGCTCTTACCGTTTATCGTGCGCATTCGGTCCTTTAACGCCAGTTTGCGCTTTTTCAATACCTGGACTTCAAATTGTTCTTCCGGGGAAAGCGAGCGGTGGCGATCGAGCGTATTCAGTCGCTGCTCGAGTTGCTGGTGGGCCTGTTGGAGAGCTTCGAACGTCTCATTGTCGGAGCCGGGATAAGCAGCAACTCTATTCATTGGGGACATTCATTACCTCCTGGTGGGAGAAGATAGTTGAGCATGGGGTATGGATACGACGACCTGAAAGGGATACGGGGGAGGACCAAAAGGGTGTGCGATGGACATCCAATGGAGGCGCTCTCCGTATCGAGGGGGCGTCGAATCAGAATGATCTTAGAATGCCATCAGGGGGGCGTTTTTTCAAACCGAGATGGGATATCTATCATCGCGATCATCCAGTGGCTCAGAAGTGGAAACCGGCTCCGAAATGAAGGCCCCAGATTCCGCCGCTTCGAAATCCGAACCCGTAGGGGGCATGGAGGGGCACGGTAAGCCGAGCCTGGTATAGCTGGTCATTGGTATAAAGGCGCCCAATGAACTCGGCGGACAGCTGTACCGGGGTGTCGTCACGGCCGCCGATGGATTCGCCGGTGACGAACGTCGCTCTCGCTGCGGTCTCCACTGCATCGGAGAGCATCACCCCGGTCTCACCGGCTGCCTGGAGCACAAAGCGGGGATCTTCCGTACCCTCGCCCATCCAGAACATCGCCGCCGTCCCGAGCTCGCCGGACATATAGGTGATGCCATCGATCTGGTAGTGATATTGTACTCCGACGACCGGTGATAGCCGACGCGGTGCCCACAGCCAGGGGTCCCAGCGGCCCCGCATTCCCTCACCAAAGGCATATCGTCCGCTGGCGCCCGGGACCGCCAGGGGAACGGCAATGCCCCCGGTGAAGGTGAGCTCCGCGTCACCGGCCTCACTTTTGTACCCGATGCCCAGATAGGGATTGCTCAGGTGACTGACGGCGTCGTTGCGATCATCGAGGCCATATCGCGTGTCACCTTCCAGGGCGATGGTGCCAACACCACCGGCGGTGAGCTCACCGAAGGCCTCATCGGTCAGGTGGAGGTAGCCCGTACCCAGTGGGGAGAGGACGATCAACGCCGGGCTGTCCGGTTCGTTCTGGGCATGGGTTCCCAACTCGACCCACGCTTCGGTGCTCTGGGCCTCGGCTTCAACGGGAAGACAGACCAGCAACCAGGTCACCATCACTGACAAGATCAGTCGATAGAACTGAAGTGCGTTTTTTCCCATATGCAGCATCCTCATCACTTCATTTAGCAGCGCGCTCATGGACGATTGCGTCGTACGATACGCGTCGCACCGAAAGTCGTCCATGCAGCTTCGATCAGCGCTCGTCATTTTGACACCTGAGCATCGCCGCAGATGACCGGTCAATGGACCGTTCTAAAGTGATGGGCGGTGCCCGTCGACCACCGGTCATTCGATCTCCGTTGATCGAAACCAAAAAACGCACCCACGGACGGTCAGATCAGTTGACAACCCGCCGGGGGTTGGCTATGAGTCCGGTCCGCATCGTCGGACGCTTTTTCGTCTGTTCTGCGGGCTGCGGCGAGCATAACGAGGTGCAGCGTAACTATTTTCAATCCGGTCGGCTCCGGTCGACTCGAGTCCCATACGAGAGTTAGGAACCATCATGGCACGTACCAAAATTGCGAGCAGAAAAAAGGATGTGGAGACCAGTCGCGATTGCCCAAAATGTGGGTCGGAGATGCAGATGACCCGGGTGATGCGCTACACCGAAGGACCCAGTGGGATGCTGTGGGCCTGTACCAAGACTTCTTGTCTAACGTTGGCGAGCAAGGAAGGGGCGCCCGTGGGAAGTCTGCTCGACAAATCCGCTTGATATCTCGAGTGAGAGCGGGTTTGAGCTCTCTTTTGGGTTCGGCAGACTGCCCGTTGGGGTAGGCGCAGCGCCGTTTAGCAGCCACCATTTTGGTGGCTTTCGGCGTTTTTATGGACTTTGTACGACCGTTGGGGTGGTGAAAAATGAACAGGGCATAATGAGGGAATGATATAAAAGGCAGAGCAACTTATACTCAACGCCATGTCATGTAGAATTCGATCGGTCAGCGCCAGTCGCCTATGGTGGTCGGTGACGCAATTGGGCAGTTCGGCAACGTTGGATGGAGACAATGAAGAAGAGATCAACGTCGGTGAGAGAGTCATTCACAAGCGGTCGTCATTGGGTGCTATTCGGGCTGGTGGTCGCCACCGCCATGGCGAGCTTCGTCTCCTTGGTGAGCGCGGAAGGGGGCAATGTCCGCTACTCCTATGAGGAGGCTCGGATTGCCGGTGAGCGGCAATTCGTACTGGTGCCGCGAGCGGAAAGTCAACTGCGTGGCGAAGTGACAGCCTCGAAGCTGGAGGACGCCTTTGAGGCACTGCGCCGTGCGAAGCCCACGACCTATGGAAACTCGTACGCCTCTGTGAGCGGAAACGTGCCCGGCGGTGGCCGGGTCGAGGTACATATCGACTCCAATTACACCGATTACACGCCGATTATCATGGCCGAAGCGGTCTATACGTTGACGGAGTACGGTGTCGACGAGGTTCATTTTCCGGACCACGCCGAGAAGGGACTTACACGGGCGGATATCTCGTTTGCGGCCTACACCCTGACCGTTCCGCTGTGGAAGGTGGTGCCCCCCGGCGATGTGACGACAGCGCAGGTGTTGATGCCCGACGGTGAGTTGGTGCCGGTGGCCACGGTCAATCGCCGCTGGAGAAGCGATCGAGAAGGGGTCATCGACGACGTATACTCCGTTCTGGAGTCCGGCGACTATTATACAGTGCGATCCGTGCTGCGAGCGCTGCCAGACATCGCAGATCTGCGGGTTGACGCCGTAACACCATTTCTGGTCCACGGCGATCGCAGCGTGCGGCTTGCGGCTCTGCGAACGCTCGAGGGATTCGAGGACCATCGCTCGGTGTTGGAGCAGGTGGCCTCGGCGCTCAACGAGGAGTCGAACAGCTCGCTGGCGCGACGGATGGCCGAATTTTTGGGTGAATCCAGCGACGATGAGTTCAATGTGTTGTTGTCACTGCATCTGTTGGATCACGGAGATGAAGAGGAGGCTGCACAGGCGGCCTCGGATCTCGCCGGGTGGGATGGTGATTCTCGTGTGGTGGAGCAGCTCAGCGAAGCGCTGCGGGATGAGCGAACGGAAGTCGCGATCGCTGCGGCGACAGCGCTCGACGAGCTGGGAGTTCATAGTGAGCGGGCAGATGCTCTAGAGGATATGGACGTGGCCAGTGATATTCGCCGCCAGCTCTCCGAGGATCTGGCCGACGACTCCAACGACGAGGACGTACGCCTTGTCGGATTGACTTATATCGCCACCGAGAGGCGCGGAGGATATTCCAATCAGGCGATTTCAACGATCGCCGGATTAGGGATCGAGGATGCGCGCATGCAGGTGGAAGAATTTCTAAGCGATCGTTCCGCCGATCGCCGTCGAACGGCGATCAATGCTCTGCGAGAGCGCAACGATGTTGCCAGTGTCGAAGGGTTGATGGAGGCCGCCGAAGAGCAGCCCGAAGGGCGGGCGATGCGGGAGGCGGCATACGATATCATGGTGTCTCAATCACTGGATGAGAT
>SKPJ01000026.1 GCA_007119595.1 Myxococcales bacterium | reverse complement strand
TCCGACGCACACTCGACTTTGCAGTCTATCTCCATCAACTTCTGCTCACGGCGTTATAAGGGCTACGTCCGACCGATTCCATATATTCTAAATTTTGGAACCGCCACCCTATATTCCATAGCTAGGTAGAAAACAACAAAACGCCGAGCCCACGTTAATAGACTCGGCGCCGTTGCATATCCGCAGACATGTGGCGGATCTCAGGTCAAATATTCTTCAAAACCCATATCCCACATTCAATCCGACCAGATGTGACGATAGCTGATAGGTCCCGTCCACCGTGCCATTATCGATGACCCGTTCCGGAAGATATACGTACTGATAAGCCAGATCAGCGCGGAATGCATAGTAGTTGTAGCCCAAACCGCCGGAGAAAACGAAGCGATTATTATCCGGCAATGACGGCGATACCGTCTCGTCGGGCACTGGCGTCATATCCACCGCAAAGCCCAACCGGCCACGCAGTTGGTCATGGAGATCGTATTGACCGCCGATTCTGAGCGCTACGGCATCCTCCCAGTCGGCGTCGATGACCAACGGTGGTTCCGTCTCCCCTGGCTCGCCTTCCGGGCTTTGCTCACTGAATTCGACTTCCAGCTGATCGTAGACCGACCAGGTCATATAATTGATATCGAATCCGAGCCACAGGGGTTCCAGAACCTGCCATCCCAGCCCGGCATTGATCGTATGCGGAACCGTCAGGCTCGTGCTGATATCCTGATCGACCATACGCTGCTCAAAGGGAGTCCCATTTACATCTTCACTAAAATGAGCCCGTCCGTCGACATTCAGACGCACGGCGCTGCGGTAATTGAGGCCTACCGTGATCTCGTCGGTGGCCTGGTACATGGCGCCAAATGTCGCCCCAAACCCGTTGCCCGTACCACCGAGCATAACATCGACCTCGCGGTCGGAGCGCAAGATCGTCGTCTGTTCCTGAGTCAGGGAGGTGAACAAAAACTGGGCTCCGGCACCGACGCTTAACCCGGTATCTCCCACGGAGTACGCCACGCTGGGATTGACGTTGAGCGTCTGTAGAGACTGCGCTCGAAAGGTCTCCCGTCCCAACCAGTCGTCGGGCCACTCAATGCCGAGTCCCCAGGAAAAGGTCATCCCCACACCAGCGGCGAAATCATCGGCAAATGGTACAGAGATATTGAGGTTTGGCGGGAAAAACACCTGCGAGACCGTCTGGCTTTCAATCGTTCCATCCGGGCTATCGTAGCTCACACTCGGGGCAATGAACGTATCGCCGACGTACACATTCCACTGATCGCGCAGCGTCATCGACGCCGGATTGTAGAAATTCGAATTGGGCTCGTCGGGGTTTGCGGTGGCCACACCGGCCATACCACTGGACGTAGCGCTATGGGCCGTATTTGCAAAACCGGCCGCGAAGACAGCCTGGGGGGCCATCAACATCACCGCCGCTAGCCCAGCACCGAAAAGATTCCTTTTGTTTATCATTTGACTGCTCCTGTTATCCAACCTTGATCCGCTCGTTCCCAACTCGTCGTATTGTGCACTATCCGTCAATTCTGAAGACATGTCTGGGCCTCCAATTCCTCGGGCAACATCGCCTCGCCACCGAGCCCACTGTCAATCCATGTGACCGCCTGGCGCCGGGCGCATTGACCGGCTCCAAATGCCTCGTCGGCATCGTCGATCACATGGATAAAGGAGTGTGGAACGTCTTCAAATGTCGTGTTCTCGAGGCTGACTTCCATTGTCTCGGCGAGGGCCACGGTGCTTCGATTCACGACGGTTCGATCCCCTTCGGCCATCTGCATCAGCACACGGGTCTCCGGGACATACTCCACGCATCGATCGTCGTCGGCGTCCCCCACGGACTCGCATTCCCAGCCACTGGGACAGTCATCATCATCATCGCAGATTTCTCCCGTCGTCGGCGTAAACGCTCCGGAGTCCGCGTCGTACATCAATGTCGGCAAGTCCCCGCTGACTGCGGTCTCTCCAAAGACAAAGGGATCGATATGATCGGCCAACCACTGAACGAATATCATGGCCTCGAAATACTCCACACTTCCAGGCTCCATGCCCGACTCCTGTCCCAACATCTCCAGAAGTGGACCGCCAATGGTCGACGGACCATCTTCATCACCCTCCAGAATCCAGGTCATCCTTCCCCCGGTCGTATTGAGAGCAATGGTATCTACGGCCGGCTCCAGTGCAGCAAAGGGAAGACCCACAATTCCGCCCAGACTCGTTCCCACAAATCCGATGCCATCGCCAAACAGGGCCTCCTCTTCTTCGAGCCCGACGAATAAATCTTCCAATCCGCTCTCCTCACCGTCGCCGAGGATCACCTGGGTCAATACGAACAAATCGATCATGGCCTGCATGAAATTGCCCTTACTGGCGATCAGATTATCGGTCAAAAAGGCGTCGCCCGAATCCTCCGGGGTCGTCTCCGGATGGGGCGAATCAACACCGGGTGTTCGTCCGCCGTGAAGCGGCAAATCCATCGCCACAGTGGCCATACATCCGGGGTAGGCGGCCACATCATTGGCCAGCGCCGGACCGCTCACTAGCCGGTCACTCGAGAGGCCGTGCTGCACAATCGCAATATCAAAGGGCCCTTCGCAATTGCCTTCCGCCTGTTCGGTCTCCGGAAGATAGACCGACAGCCCGATGCGCTCATCGCTCTCCATCAACTCCGCGTTCATCAGGTCGAGGGCCAGTGATTCAAACTCACCACCGCGGTAGATGGCGCGCACATTGCTCATGTCGATCATGACACTGTCATCGTTGGGGTTGGCCATTTCATCTTCGACCGCCACCAAGTTTGGATCACCAGCGCCCTCCGCCCCTTGACCAGGAAGGGGAATCGGAATGGGACCCGGTTCAAAATCCGCACAATTTTGACCGGGCTCTACTTCGCACTCCCGCATCGCACGCACTTCGTCGCGCTCGCCAAGGGCATCCATCACCAGCGCCCGGTACTCCCGGAGCGGTTCCACGGGATCTTCGGTCTCGTAGGCCCATGCGACGGCCAACTCGTGACGAGGGGTTCCCGTCGTCAACTCCAGCAGCGTAAAGAGTTGCGCCTCCTGGAACCCGGACCGCACCACCTCGAGTTGCTGTGCCGTCTCGTCATCAAGGGGGTCAACAATGCTTTCCCCGTCCTCCACCAAGGGATGTGGACTGCGCAAAAACACAAAGAGTGGTGGAGCCTGAATAGGCCGGCCATTGGCCCCCATCACATCCTGGGTCAATACCCCTGCAAAGGTCTCTCCACCACCAAACGGCACCATCGGTTCAAAGGTGATTCGGTCCCACTCCGGCTCGTATTGCATCTCAAACCAATCGTCCGGCACCAGGCCCACGCTGGCCGCCGAACCGATGGCAAAACTGTCGTGGGTCAGAGTTTCGGGGTCGATTTCCCCATCCAGATGAAACCACCCGGAAGCGGTATTGGAAAACCCTGGGCGCTGATTCAAAAAGCCCAAAATTCCCGCTGTGAGATCATCGGCGTCCTCATCAATCGGGATGTCCACCGTACCGTCGTCTCCAATCAAGAATAGATTCGGGAACGGAATCTGAGCCGACTCCGGATCGAAGACCACGAAGGTATCGTCCCATGTATGCCAGTTCCAAACCGCCGCCATATCCTCGTAGCTCAGCTCCGTCTGTGCCTCGATGGCCTCCATCGCCGGACCGACCACCGCTTTGAGTCCCTGCAGTGTCTGGGCATCTTCATCATCGAGTTGGGCGAGCAACGATTCGCCCTCTTCGTCGACCACGTCATGCGGTTGAAGTGCAAGCCACATCGGAATCTGTGGAGTCAGTCCGGATCCATCGGCGCCGGTGACCTCGTTGGTGACGAATGCAAAGTAGTTCTCACGGGTCGTCATGCCCTCATCGGGTACGATGTCGATGACGTGCGCCGGTGATACCTCGCCGGTACAGTTATCGACGTCTTCATCCCGATAACTCACCGAAATATCTTCGACCCGCACCCATTCTCCGTCCACCTCGCGCCACAACTGAACATGATCGGCCGCAAGAGTGTCTTCGTCGATGGGGCCGGTCAGCGGAACCGTGATCGGTGTGACATCGGGCCATCCCGAAAGCCCGGCCAGATATTCGTCAAAATGTCCCTGAGCGGTGGGTTCGCCGAACTCACAGGTTCCCGCTTCCGGAAAGGTTCCGTCCTCATCCAACGCCGCCGTATTCGGCAGCGGAACCAGCCCTTGTTCGGCATCGAAATAGGCAAAGGTTTCGTTCCAGGTATGCCAATTCCAAACCGCGGCCATATCCTCATGGTCGAGCCCCGTTTCCTCTTCGATCTGCTCCATAATGGGGCCCACGATCTGTTTGAGCCCCTGAATCCCCTGCGCATCTTCGTCACTAAGGGGTCCCAACAGCGACTCACCGTCTTCGTTGGCTACATCGTGGGGCTGAATCGCCAAAAACATCGGTACTTCCGGGATCAGACCATCTTCACCGTCTGCCGACTCCACATCGCTTGTGACGAAGGCGAAATATTGATGGAGAATATCCATCCCTTCCTCAGGTACGATATCGACGACATGGGCCGGAAACGCTTCGCCCGTGCAATTATCGAAGTCCTCATCGCGGTAGCTGACACTAATCTCTTCGACGCGCTCCCATTCTCCACCGTCGCTTTTCCACAATTGGACAGCGTCTTCTTCCTGCAGGGAGTCCTCATCGATGGCGCCGGTCAATGGGACAGTGATCGGCGTGATATCCGGCCACCCCATCCGGGACGCCAGATAGTCGTCGAATGCCCCCTGAGCCGTCGCTTCGCCGGCCGCACAGGTGGCGGCGTCGGGAAATGTGCCATCCTCATCGAGGGCCGCCGTATTCGGCAGTGGAATCCGCGCCTCGTCGGGATTGAACGCCGCCATCGTATTCGGCACCACCGTCCAGCGAAACGCCATCGCTACGTCATCGCGATCCACAGCATCTTCATCACCGATGCCCGCTTCGAGGCCATCGAAGATCGGCTTCAGAAGCAATCTCAGCCCCTCCAAACTATGTGCTGTCTCCGGATCACCAGCCAACAAATCCAGATCGGGCTGCCCGTCGGCATCGAGAAGTGAGACCGGCGAGGCGGCAAAAAAGATCGGCAGCGGTTCCCCGACCGCTACTCCGTTC
>SKPJ01000428.1 GCA_007119595.1 Myxococcales bacterium | reverse complement strand
CCGGAGCCGATGAGCTGGATTCGGAACTCGAAGATCTGGCAGCCGCTGAACAGGAATATCAGTTTGTCCAGACTCGAACCTGCATGCCCAGTGGGCCTCATCAATGTGAGCAAGGGGAGCAACCGCTGCCCGTCCAATGGGCCACGGGCCGAGTGGAGTACGTCATCAACGAACGGGGAAGCCAGGCCCTTCATCCCGATGAATCGGAACTGACCGACGCCCTAAAAGAAGATGTCTTCGTATCTTTTGAGCAATGGAACGAACCGGACTGCAGTGATTTCGAGATGATCTACGCCGGCAAGACCAGTCGCGATCAGGCTGGCTACGACGACAGCATATCGCGGAGCGAAAACCTCAATATCATCTTGTGGCGAGACGCGTCTTGGCCTCACCCTCAATATGACGCCGTCGCGTTGACCACCGTGACCTTTCAACCCCAGACAGGAGAGATCGTCAACGCCGATATCGAGTTCAACACGGCGGATTACCGCTTCACTAACAGCGATGACGAAGTTCAGGTGGATGTGCGAAATACGCTAACCCACGAGGTCGGCCATTTTCTCGGCCTCGACCACTCTCCGGTGAGTAGTTCGACCATGTTCGCCACCGCCCCTCCCGGGGAGACGCAAAAACGCGATCTCCACGATGCCGACATCGCCGGGTTGTGTTTTATCTATCCCGAGGGTGAAACCTATGATTTGCCCGACTCCCGAGACAGCGGTACAGGTACCAGCACCTGCTCATCTGCCTCCCCTGGCCTCAACTCGAGTGTTTTTATCGTTGCCTTCGCACTACTGGGGTGGAGCGTTGTCCGACGACGTCGCCAGCTCTTGGGCGTCCAATAATACGCGTGCCAATTCGGAAAACTGCTCAAACCCCACCCGCTGGGGCCGTATTTTTTCGTCCAGGCCCAGCGTAGCCAATGTCTTTTCGACCAACCCTTTGTCGCATCCCACGATTTTTAGTCCATTGGCCAATGTCTTTCGCCTCGCCTGAAACGCGGCCCGTACGATTTGGCAAAACGCGCGGCGATGGACGTCATCTTCGATGCGACTTGCCGACAACAATCGAAACTGCACCACAGCGCTATTGACCTTAGGGGCTGGAACAAAGGCAGAGGGCGGAAGGGTCATGGCTCGGTGCACATCGCTGTAGAGCTGGGCCATCAAACTCAAAGCCCCATACTCCGAGTCACCGACGGTGGCAACGAGTCGATCCGCTACTTCACGCTGGAACATCAGCGTCATCTCCTCGATATGAGAGCGCTCCTCGAAGAGGCGGAACAAGATCTTCGTTCCCACATTATAGGGGAGATTGGCGACGACCTTCCACGGCAATGGTGTGGATTCCAAGATCTCACCCACATTGATATTGAGGGCGCTTCCGCTATGCACCTGGAGTGGAAAATGGGGTATGAGTTGTTGCTCCAGAAACGAGACCGCATCGCGGTCGATCTCAATGGCGTCCACCGCTGCGCCCCGTTGCAGTAGAGTGAGGGTCAAGGTTCCACAGCCGGGACCAATTTCGAGGACCCGGTCCTCGGAACGGATATCGGCGAGGGTGACGATCTCGTCGAGGATTTGTGCATCCACCAGAAAGTGTTGTCCGAAACGCTTTCTCGCGCGGAAGTCGAAGGTCCGAAATAGCGCCCCTGGCCCTGAAGGAGGCTCTGTGGCTTCGATATTCGATGGATCGGTGGTCACTGCGTTCCTTTTTCACCCTCTTCGGGTTCGCCGGGGACGGTTAATACGGGACGATGAGAACTGAAATATACCTTCTGACTGGTCGTTCCCATCGACAGATCGAGATGATCCTTATAGGTGCGTCTTCCGAGAATGATCATATCCACATCGAATTCGTCGGCATAACCGTTGATGATACGCCAGCGCTGACCGACTTCGATATGAAATCGAGCCGCCACTCCCTGCTCTTCGGCCTGGGAGACGAGCTCCTCAAGGTTCGCCCTCGACTTCTCGGTCAATTCGCCGAAAAAATCGTCGAAGTGACCATCCTCATCATCTTCGTCCACCGCAGCATCTGCGATGGGCTCGATACCGTGCACGATGAGCACTTCGGCGTCGAAACAACGACCCAACTCAAAAGCGAATTCGACGGCTCTGGCCGTCCACCGACTAAAGTCAGTGGCGAGCAGGATTCGCCGCACATCGGGACTCACGATATTATCCATGACTACCTCTCCTCTGCTTTGAACAGCGCCGATCCACCTACTCTTTCTCTTCTCCGGGCTCCTCTAAATTTTGACCAAAAAGGCGTGCTGCGTTGCCGTAGACCATCTCGCCAATCTGGGCATCGGAAACACCGGCCTCTCGCAATGAGACGATCGTCTTCGGCACCCCCAAAACATCACCTCCGGCACTTCGAAGCGCCGTGGTCAACAAGATCTTATCGGCGCCGCCAACTCGATCCAACACCTGGTGAAGATGACATCCCATCTGGCGCGGATCATTGCTCGCAGAGCCCACGGGAATACCGGCGCAAAATCCACTCTCCACCACATTCTCCACAAGCCGTTCGTCGAGGCCGCTCATCATCACCAGTGATGGGGGATATCCAAATTTCTCCAGCCAGGTCATCATTTTATAGGTCAAGGTGATCTTCAACTCCGCAGGTGGCATTACGATCAATGGTAAGGGACCGACATCATGGGCAATGCGCACCTGTCGCTCGAATAACTCCCAATGGGCCTTCTCGTCTTGCCAGACGCCGATCTCCCCGAGAGCGACCGCAGATTGGTGTTGTAATAACTGGGCCAATGCCTCCCATACCTCGTAATGCGCACGCCGTGGCCTTGCGCCGGGGACAACGCCCAGGGCAACCTGGGGGCCCAATCCACAGCGTCGCAGCCGTGCGCACTCCTCACCGAGTAAAAACTCGAAGTAGTGGATCAATTCCGACGCCGTATCAAAGGTCTGCCCATCGAACGCCGTGGTCACCACCTGATCGGTTCCAAAATAATGAAGATTTTTGAGCGCGTCCTCACTCTGGGTGCGACTTCGTATATGGGGGTCGAAGATCTTCAAATTCGAGCGCCTGAGTGCTATCTCTTCTCTGCCGAGTGGTACCGGTATCAGATTGAGCAGTGTGATAATGATTCGGGGCTGAACTTCGACGAAGACAAATCGCGTCGAACCACCGCCGACGACATTTGCCCGGGATTGGCGATTATCCCACGATTATTGAACTCCAAAGGGAGCTTGAATCCATGCCTTCAAAGGTCGTCGCTCACATCGTCATCGTCAATCTCGTGTTGTGGACTACTTTTCTGATAACGGCGTGCAGCACATCGTCACAACACGAATCCGATCGCTATATCGAAAAAGCTCAACGAGCCCACGAGGCCGATCGAGTGGCCGAGGCCCGTACCTTTGCTCGACTCGCCCTCGAAGATGGACGCCGTGCGAGTGAGGCCCGAGAAATCCTCGCCGCCCTCTCTCGTGCACGTGCAGACAAATTGACTTCGGAGGGAGAATATCTCAGTGCTCACGATGCCTATCTCGAAGCCGCCGATTATGAATCAACACCTTCACGGCGAGGTCAGGACAGAGTCAATGCTCTCCAAGCCGGCGACCGAGCTGGACTTGCCGATGATACGCTCATGGAATTGGCCCTCGTAGCCCTCCAGGACCTGCCCCGGGATATCGAATTGCGTAGTGATATTGCCCGACGCGCCGAGGATCGGGGCGCCCACGAGTTGGCCATCGATCAGTATCTGTGGCTCTTCTCAGCACAGCCCGAAAATACCGGCGTCGGATTGCGGCTCGGTATTTTGTACTTAAATCAAGATCGTCCCAACGATGCCGTCTCCGTGCTGCAGCGGGTCTACGAGTTGGAACCGAATAATGTGCAGGCGGCGCTCAATCTGGCCGCCGGTTATACCGAATTGCTCCTGTACCGGGAGGCCGCCGAAATTTTTCAACAACTGCAGCAACGATTTCCCGAACATCCCGCTGTGTTGCGCCGTCATGCCGACTTCGAAGAGGCACGAGGACGCCACCATCGAGCCCGAGAGCTTCGCCAAAAAGCCGGTGATGCCTCTCCGGGCATCGAACAACGAGAGATGCGTCCACTGCGTTAACTAGAGGGCATCGGGATGCCCTCTAACTAGCTCTCCTCGCCCATCATACTAAGAATCTCGGCGGCGTCCTTGTAGCGATCGCCTGGGTCCTTTTCCAACAGGCGCAAGATGATTTCTTCCAACTCCTCGGTGATTCCGGGATTGATCGATCGTGGGCGGGGCGGTTCGGTGTGGATGTGATGATAGCTCAAATCACCCTTAAAAAACGGCACCGTCCCAGTGGCGCATTCGAAGATCGTGCATCCCAGACTGTACAAATCGCTGCGAAAGTCGATGTCCTTGCCGATGATCTGCTCCGGTGACATATAAAAGGGAGTGCCCACCTGCTGGGTGTGATTGTTCTGATATTCCTTGAGAAATTTTGCCAGACCAAAATCCATGACCTTTAGGGCCTTATCCCGCGTAGTCATCACGTTACCACTGGTGATATCGCGGTGAATGACCCCTTTGGTATGCGCATAATCGAGGGCACGGCAGCAATTCTCGAGCACATAGCGCACCTTGCTGTCCGGCAATGCGCCGGTGCTTCGGATCAGGCTCTTCAGAGTCGTCCCCTCCACATACTCCATGGCCATATAGTATTCGCCATCCTGCTCTCCCGCATCGTAGATGGTGACGATATTGGGATGGGATAAAGCGGCGGCCGCCCGGGCTTCGCGCAAAAAGTATTTTACGGCCGTTTCGTTGTCGCGCAGATTGGCGCCCAGGATTTTATAGGCCACGGTGCGCCCGAGGACTGTGTCCCGTGCCTTGTACACGATGCCCATCCCACCGCGGGCGATCTCCTCGAGGATCTCGTAGCGCTGGGTCATCTCCTCGCCATCGGCATCGACACCGATGAAGCTTCCCGTCGTCTTGCGGCCCGTCATCGTCCCGCGCCGCATCCGCTTTCGAATCGCCTTGACGCGCAAATTGGCGTCCTCGAAATGCTCATCGATCTCCACGACCTGATTGTAGCAATCGAGGGCCCCACCCAGATCTGGCTCGTCCTCCAAGGCGCGCCCCATCTTATATAGTAGAGGCAGCGTCGACGGCTCCGCCTTACGGCTACCCATGACGGCCCGATATTTACTGTAGGCCTTCTCCGCCCGTCCCTGGGAGCGATAGATATCGCCCTGCAATTCCTGGCTGCGCTGATAGTTGGCGTCGCGAGAATCAATATGAGACAGGGTTTTAAGGGCATCCTCATACATTCGATGTTCGTACTCCAGACGACCGGCCTGAAAATAGTCTCCACCGGCTTTGAGCACCCGCAATTCGCCGTCGATATCGCCGGCCTCGCGATAATATTCGGCGGCGCGAGCCTCAAACCCCAGCCGTTCGGCACAGCGCGCAGCGTGTGCATAGCGCGGTACGTCGAGATACAACTCCATGGCACGCTTGTGCTCATCGAGTTCTTCAAACAACTCGGCGGCCGCCTCGGAGTTGCCAGCTTCCACATATAGATCGGCGGCTTTTTCTCGCTCTCCGGCCTCGCTGTACTCCTCGGCGGCCGCCTCGATATCGCCGGCATCCAACGCCGCCTCCGCACGGGTGCGCGCCGCCTTTTGTGCTTGCCCGGCCTCTTCCAAAAACCGCGCCGCCAGCTTGGGTTGATCGGCCTTCATCAATAGCTCGGCGGCCTCCGTAAAGTCGCCGGAGATGCGAAGCGTCTCCGCCGCATCTTCGGGATAACCGGCGGCCAAGAATATCTCGCTGGCCCGTCTGGTCTCGCCGGCCTCTCGAAATAATTCGGCGGCACGCCGCGCTCGTTCCCGTTCCTCCTCATCAATCTTCTGAATGGTATCGGGATCATCGGTGACCCGCTCGTCGAGATGCCGGGCAAAAAGTTTTGCTGCCTTTAGGGGTTCATCGGCATCATCGAAGGACTCGGCGGCCTTCATATACGCACCGCAGCGCTCATAATTTTCGGCCGCCCGCCCATGATCTCCGGCCTCGGCATACAACGTGGCAGCCCGCTCCCATTGCTCAGCCCGGAAATACTCCGCCGCTGCATCCCGCGGGCGCTCCATTCGCTCATAGACTCGACCGGCCTGTCCGTGCTTTTTGGCGCGCTTAAAATACCGAATCGCCTGCGGATATAGCTCCATCTCTTCGTAGATCTGAGCGGCCCGTTCATAGGCGCCGCCGCGGACGTAGGCATCGGCCGCATCGTATTGCTCACCGGCGACGGATAGTACATCGCCGGCCTGGATATACTCACCGGTGGAGACGGCTCGGCGAACCTTCTCGCGCGTCTCCCGCGGAAGGATCTGCACCGGCGACGACGGGTTTTTACTCAGATTGCTGCGTAGCCACCGCACCCCCACGATGAGGGCTCCCACCACGGCACCGATCATGACCATCCCCCCCACCACGGCCAGTACCGTCGAGATCCGGGAGCCATACCCCGCCCCTTCCGCCAACTCGATATAATCCGGCACCTGGGCGACGATGAAAATATATAGGCACGTATTCATCATGGAGTTCAGTTACCTTCAAGCGCCTGTTTGTGCTTTCGGGGGGTGAGCACGCGGCTCAAAATTGGCCTCCAATGCCGATGAATCCTCCCTGAGGTCCGATTCCGGCGTCCATGCTGAGGCCCCCGGAGTCGGAGGAACCATCATCAGACCCCATATAATGGACGAGCAAAATACCGGTGCCAGCGGCCGTCAATAATCCACCGGCGATATAGGAACCGCGGGCCACCCGGTGATAGGTCTCGGCATCGTTGCGCAGAGCTTCCTGCTCGGCGCGCAATGTGTCACGCTCTTCCTGATTTTGTGCTTCGGCACCGGCGGCGGCGCGATCGAAATCATTGACCTGGCTGGTGGCATCGCGCTGAAAGATACTCATGGTCCCACCGAGGGCCAAAACCGAAACCCCGAGCCCCACACTGGTCCATCCCCACATCGGTAGATTGCTGTCGGAAGACGGCTCCGACTCCTCAAAGGGAGGTGGTTGGGCCACTTCGTCGTCGTCCATTGCCAATGGCTCCGGTGGCGCTTCACGTTCGGTGAGCGATGCCTCCATGGAATGGTCTTCGTTGAGCTCCAGTTCTACTTCCAGCTCCTTGTCCTCGTATCCCTGCAGACGCAATGTGACATGAACCTCGCCGGGCTCAACGCGAACCGTATTGGGCGTTACTCCCGCGCTGCGCTGCCCCACACCGTCGGGTCGGGTGACAATGATCTCGGCGCCTTCGGGCTCACTGGTGATCTCAAGCCTGGCGCGAAGTTCAAACATCAGCTCCGGAAGGGCGGCCTCGATTCGCTCCAAAAACTCCTCGTCATCCCCTCCGAGTTCGCGATATTTGGTGTAGTGTTCGACGGCTTTTTCGGCGTCACCAAGAAGCTCGGCGGTTTGTCCCATCCGATACATCACCATCGTCTCTCCGAGCATCTCGTAGGCCTCCGAATAAGCGTCGTAGGCCTGTTGATACTCCTCATTATCGAAGGCATCGTTACCGGCGCGAAGTTTATGCAACGCCGCCCGGCGAATTTCCTGCTCCGTGGCTTCTTCGCCTTCTTCAGCCTGCTCGTCCTGTTCCGCCTGCTCATCCTGGTCGGTTTGTTCCTGCGCCATCACTGTCATCGGCGCTACCACCATCGCGACCGCCAGCCCGAGAAATACGGGTATGGACTTCGCGCTTATTTTCCACCACTGGAAATCCCTATTTATCACCATCTCGTCTCCTCAGGTTATTGAATCAGATGTCATCGGATGTCGTCGTCATGGTAGGACTATTTGGGCATACGTGACGTCATCACAGTCGTTCCTATACTTTGCGCCAAGGAACAAGAGCGTACGATGCTCGTAGACCGCGTGATACCTTCGCCGGACATCGTACCGTCGGCGCCACAGGGCGCGCAACCATCCACCGTTCGTTATTCACCTTCGCTCCTTCGATCGATCGGCATTTATGAAACGCTGGTTACGGCGCATCGCCAAGAGCTTGGTCGTACTGCTTGTACTGACGCTGCTCATTCCATTGATGATCATTGCCGCACTTCAACACGATCAGGTGCGCTCATTGACGGTCAACCGAATCCTCACCGACGTCAACGAGGAGTTGGATGGTTCCGTGGAAATCGGCAGCCTCCAGGGCTCGCTATTGGGCCATGCTCAGGTCCACAATCTTCGAATTTTGGACGCCCGCGGGAACCTGGCTGCCCAGGTGGACAGGGCGGATATCGACTTTCGGTTTTTGCCCCTGTTGAGTCGCACCATCGTCATCGACGAAATCGCCGTTGATGGGGCCACAGTGGTGGTGCGAAGCTACGGCGATCATCTGATGAACTGGGGATTGATCAGCGCTCCCGAGCCAGAACCGGAGGTCGTGGAAATTGAATTGGAGTGGCAGATCAACCTGGAGGACATCTCCATTCGCGACGGATCACTGCTTTATATGGACGAAACGCTGGAGATCACTGAGGAGCAAGCGTCTCTCGACCAGTGGCGACGACAGCGCATCCGTGAGCTGGACGCGATCACCCGGAGTACGAGCCTGCGACAACACTGGGATCGAGGATTCGCCGCGGAGCACACCGCCCCCCTGGCCGGTCCCCGTGCCCCGGCGGGATTGTGGTTTGATGATCTTGAGTTCGACGGTCGTTTTCGAATGGCAAACGATGATATGGAGGCCCAGGTCTCGCGCCTTCGCGCCCGTACGCACGGAGATATCTTTCCCCACGATCTGGACACCGCGCTCGACGATCTCTCCTTTGCTATGGGGCGCACCGCGATGGCCGCCGAAGTCTCGGCCTTCGAACTCGGCGACTGGCTGACGGCCGACGAGTTCCGATACGGCATGGTCATGCCCCCACCGACTTCGGCTTCAGGCGCCGCAGCGGATGCACCACCCGACGACGACACCTTCGACCAGATCGTCATTGACATGGGACGCTGGACCGTCGCCAACGCCCCCCTTCAATGGGCGATGCCGAATCTACGCACCGCTGAACCGCTGATCCTTCGGGGAGACCTGGCCCTGGACCCGGACACTCTGTATGTGAGCGCAACCCTCGAGCTCGACGGGAAGGCCGAACCGATCGCAGTGGCTCTACGCCTCGACGACTACGCACAGGATGATCCGCTCTACGAAGCGACCCTTGGAGTCGACGATTTCGACCTCCACGCCTGGCTTATCGAACCCCAGACACCAGCCGTGCGCACCTCCCTTTCGGCTTATGCAAGGGGAGAAGGATTCGATCCCGACACCCTCCGGGCAAGTCTTCGCCTTCGCCTCGACGACACATGGATCGACGATACCTACGAGGCGGAATTGACCTATGCATCCATCGATATCTCAGAGGGAATCATCGATGCTCCTCGCATCACTAGCCTCACTCCCTATCTCGATTTCTTCGCTTCCCTTCGTTTCGATCCCGGCGGTGAATTGACGTTGGTGGCTCGTACGACCACCGACGACGAACAGGCAGCACGGGCCGCCGCGCTCTCCGAGCTTCCCCCGGCCCGAGCGGAATTGGAGCTCGATCTGGACGCCCGCTTCGATCCCGATTTCGACGAACTCACGGAGGCGATCGTCGCCATGGATATCACCGCCGCCTGGGACTTCGCCGATTTTGAGGCCGGCGACATCCGCATCGCCCACAGCGCCGGAAACACCACCGCCTCCTTTGAGCAGATCGAAGGCGCCGCCCTTCGCTATCGAGGCAACTATCAGCTCGCGCTCACCGCTCGAGATCTGGTCTTTGGCGACCACCGCGCCGGCTATATCTCCGTCAATGATCGGGGGCAATTTCGGGTTTCACCACAACAAGAGCCGCTTATCCACGCCGCCGAGCACCTCGACAATGATGCCGTCATTGAAGTGCGCAATATCTGGTCCCCGGACTTCCAGATCGGTCACGGTCAACTCACCGTCGCCGCGGCGACGCAAGACACCCGCCGGCGATTGATTCACGCCGATATAAACGCCGACCTCCAGCAGCTGCGAAGCGGTGATATCAGTGGTGATCGACTCCAAGCTAACGCCAATACGCAATTGCGACTCGGAGTCGGCGAACCACCGGTGGAATGGATCAGCACCGAAGTCGTAGCAAATGCGCAAGCCATCGAAGCCAACGGGACCTCCGTGGAGACCATCGCCGCCGACCTCAACGGCGAATTCGAATTCACCACCGGTGATACGCTTCTCGATACGATTGAAGATCTTCAGCTCGGCGCCGACGTCTCGGCCACAGAAATCGCAATGAGAGAGCAAGGCAACACCGCCGAAAAAGTTGAATTGACCGCCTCGCTTACCGGTCAGGGCAACCATCCCACCGGTGAGATCCACGCCGCGGCCCATGATATTGCAGTTGGCGACGAAGAGATCGCGCACGCCGTCGCTGAAATCTCAATGCTGGAGGAGGATCGCAGCGGCCATCTAAGCCTCGATATCTGGCGAGACGATGAGACGTATCACCTCGGCACGCTCGTCGATTATCAACCCCGTTTCGAGGCCTTCGAATTGTCACAACTTCGCGTGGCCACCGAACATGCCGAATGGCTCTCGAGGCCGGAAGGCTCGATCCGATGGACCGGTCATCGGATAGAAGCCGACGAATTCCTTCTCGAAAATGACGAGCAATCGCTCTTTGCCTCCGGTCACTTCCAACCCGATGTCGATCAGAATATGGAAGTGGCCCTAGATATCGACGTGCAGGAATTTCTTCATGACTTTTATCTCCAACCGCTGCTTCCCACCATCGAGGGTCAGATCGATGTGGAATTGGCTGTCGCTGGCACCGCCGCAGAGCCTTGGTTCAACGTCAGTGCCAGCGTCAGCGAACTCCTCGCCGGAGTCACCGCCCTCGACCTCGTCGAAATTGGGCCCTTTTCGGGTCACCTGTCGGCCGGTTATGCCGACGAGCGCCTCCGGATTCGCTCCATGAATGCCGAGGCCTACGGCGAAGACCTCTTTACGCTAAGCGGTAGCTTCGGGGTTGCCCTCGATATGAGCGGCCGCGTCGAGGTCTTCCCGGAGAGGAAATCGGACCTCTCGTTGCAGCTTTATCCGCGCGAACTTCGCACCCTTCACGAGCCCCTTCCCGTCCTCAACGAATACGGTATCGACGGCGTCGTCGAACTCGATCTCGACTGGTCGGGAACCCTCGCCGAACCCCATGTGGACCTCGAAATGATCCTCGAGGACTTTCGTTTTCAGGGCCAGATAGGGGATCAATTTCTCAATCTGCGCGATGTCGACCTCTTTACACGCCTATTTTACGAGCCTGCATCTGTCGGAGGAGAGGGCCTCGATCTGAGCACCGATCTCAATTGGGAAGACGATCCCATCCTCGAACTCTTTGCCCGTACTCCGATGCCTATCGAGAAGTGGATCGAAGCCTTTATCGATCAAGACTACTATCAGATGCTCGCCTGGTACGACGAATTATTGGTCCTTCCATTTGAGTTTCGACTCTTCGTTCCGTCACTGGATCTGGAGCGAATTCCGGTGGACCAATTTCAAGAGCAGAACCTGGCCGGCATCGCCGATATCGATGTAGAAATCGAAGGCTCACTCGAAGATCCGGCAGGTCATATCCATCTGGATTTGCAGAACGTGGGTTGGGCTCAATTTCGAAACTTCACCTTCGGCGTCGAAGCCACTATACGCGATCACCATATCGTCTTTGAGCAAATGGATCTCGACTGGGCCAATGATGAGATCTTCGCCGGAAGAGGTGTGGTCCCGCTACCAATGCCCACCATCTTGGCTGGCGAACCAGTGGACAACCTCCCCATCGACTTTCGGTGGCAACTGCACGACATTCCCATCTCACGACTCAGCGCCATCGATTACGAATTTGCTCGTATCGATGGCTATATCGGGGCTTCGCTCATCCTCGGCGGTTCTCTGCGCTCACCGGAGATCGCCGCCCGGGCAGGGCTGTTCGAGACCCGATTAGGGGACGGAAGCCCCGGCGATATTCGCCTGGAGATACGGGGTCGAGACGACCGCGTTAGCGTCGACGGAGCGCTGACCCGAAACGATGAGCCCTTTGTATCCTTCGATGGAGAAGCCCCGATTTTACTGGACTTTATTGCCCTGTCTCAAGGCGCCGACTGGCAGGCTCCCGGGAATATTCGCGCCGATATCGAGAGCGAGGAGATGGACCTCGCCGATGTCGTCCCGGCTCAGCTTTTGACGAATTACATCCTCGATCCAGAGGGCCTATTTTCGGTGAATGCGCAGATTCGTGGATCCTGGGACACTCCTCGAGTCACCGGCGGGGCCGAATTGCGAGACGGAGCCGTCACCCTCCCCGACTTCGGCCGGGGATTCGCCAATATCAACGGGCAGATCGATCTCGATGACGAGAAATTGACAATTTCTCATTTCGAGTTGCATGACGGGCCAAGTGAATTGGAGTTGAGCGGCACCGTTGCACACGAGTTGCTCTTTCCCGGGGAGGTAGATCTGAGCTTGAACGCCGAACAATTCAACATCGGCGGTATCGCCACCGACTTTCCGATCTTCGTCACCGCCGACACAACCCTGCGCGGCACTCCACTCGATGACCCCGGCGAACTCGACGTCCACATCACCAACCTCAACGCCGTCCTCACCGACGAGTGGGATCGAACACTGCACGAAACCTCGGTGGATCAGGATATCATTTTCGTCGACGGGGAGGCGCATCGCGCCCATCCCCTCATCCAGATCATCGATGAAGAACCGGGTGAGATGGAGGGCATCGACCTCGTCGTCAACATCCGAATCGACCGCAATGCGTGGGCCCGTCATCCCGCCGGCGATCTAAATTTCCAGGCCGAGCTCGACGCCGACATCTCGGGAACCACCGTCGCCATCACCGGCAATATCGATGTCCTGCAAGGCGATCTGGAATTTTTGGGACGTCGCTTCAACGTCCGCCAAAGCGAGGTTACTTTTACGGGCAGCGTACCGCCGAATCCCCGCCTTCGAATCGAGGCCCATCATCCCCTGGACCGCGCGATCACCCAGGCTCTGGGGCCGCCCACCACAGGGGAGGCGCGAATCGTCTTTCGAATCTCCGGAACGGCCGAGCACCCACGGCTGCAGTTGCAATCCGATCCGGCCATGACGGACACGGAAATTCTCTTCGTACTCATGACCGGCCGGCCACCGGACCGCACCGACGTGGGCCGCGATGAGGGTGTGGCCAATCAAGCCCTATCGGCCGTCAGCGGCGTATTTCTCGGTATGCTTCAAGACGAACTGGCCGGCACGGTTCCCTTCGACGTACTGCGTCTGGAACCGGCTGTCCCCGGTGGCAGAGGGGGACGGCTGGAGGTGGGAACCTATGTGACCAACGATATCTTCTTTTCCTATCGGCACGAGCTGGCCGGCAATGAACAACGGGCGGCCAATGTATTTCGCCTCGAATATCACTTCCTTCCACGTTGGATGGTTGAAATCCTGTACAGCGATCACAATGAGGGCGAATTCAACCTCTTCTGGGATGCCCTGTAGCTCGTCGTCGGGCAGCACCGAACTCAACCCAGTGCCTGTTCCAGATCAGCGATCAGATCATCGCTGTCCTCGATCCCCACCGACAATCGGACGAGTCCATCACTGATACCGAGTTCGGCGCGAACTTCCGGTGGAACCGAGGCATGGGTCATGATCGCCGGATGCTCAATCAGACTCTCCACTCCCCCCAGACTCTCCGCCAAGGCGAATAGTTCGACCTTCTCCAACAACTGGCGCGCCGACTCCAATCCTCCACTTACTTCGAAGGTAATCATGCCGCCGAATCCCGACATCTGTTCTTTGGCCAACTCGTGCTGGGGATGGCTCTCGAGACTGGGATGAATCGTCTTTTCCACGCCGGGATGATCATCGAGAAATTCGGCGATGATACGGGCATTTTGCTCGTGTTGCCGCATCCGAACGGCCAGAGTCTTGACTCCCCGCATCACCAACCAGCAATCCATCGGTGCCGGTACAGCCCCCATCGAGTTTTGCAAAAAGCGCAGTTGCTCGGCGATCTGATCATCGTTGGTGACCACGGCGCCGCCAACGACATCGGAGTGACCGTTGATGAATTTCGTCGTCGAATGAACCACCATATCGGCACCCAACTCCAAGGGCGATTGGAAATAGGGACTCATAAAGGTGTTGTCCACCAATACCGGGATGCCACGGGCGTGTGCGATGTCACAGATCGCGCTGATATCGCTGATCTTGAGCATCGGGTTCGTCGGCGACTCCAACCACACCAACTCCGTCGACGGAGTGAGCGACTTTTCGAAGGCCTTGAGATCGGTCATATCGACGAAGCTAAAACCAATCCCCATCTGCCGAAACACCTTCGTAAATAGGCGGTACGTACCGCCATAGACATCGTCACCACTAACCACATGCACGCCCGATTCCAACAGATGCATGATCGTCGATGTCGCCGCGCACCCCGAGGCAAAACAGACGCCGTGCTCTCCCCCCTCCAGGCTGGCCAAGCAATCCTCCAGCGCATCTCGGGTCGGGTTGTGGGTGCGACTGTATTCGTACCCCTGGTGATGGCCCGGCGACGATTGGACGTACGTCGAGGTCTGAAATATCGGGGTCATGATCGCCCCGGTGGATGGATCCGGTTGTTGACCGGCATGAATCGCCCGGGTATCGAAAGACCAATCGGCATAGGCCAGTTGTGATTTGTGCATCGTCATTTCTCCATCGTAAAACCGCGTCTATTCTCAACGCGTTGGTGAATTGGGCCACGAGGGGTTCGGCGCCCATCATAGTCGCCGAAATCGCGTTGACAATGCCCGCTTTGCCCATTACGGTTCGCCGTCGCTCCCCTTGGCATTCGGGCATTTGTATGCCCAAGTTTTACGCGCCCACGGGGGCATCCGGCCCAGCCGGTGTTTAGTTTTATCGTTTCTGCTGGAAGTCGCTTGTGATGACGCGGGCCATGAGGGCCGGCGGGCGAAACTTCCCTTAACCAACATGTCGCTCCGAAAGCGCAAAACCAAGGTCGTCAATGACAGTCCAACAAACGGAATCCTTTCCTTCTACAGATGATTTTGAGGCACTTCTCAACGAAGAAGTAGGCTCACTGGCCACGGTGCAGGAAAACGAAATCACCGACGGTAAAATCCTGGAAGTCGGCGAAGAATATGTCCTCGTCGACATCGGATTTAAATCCGAAGGCCGCATCGATGTCTCTGAATTTACCGATGAATTTGGCAACGTCACCGTCAAAGCCGGCGACGTAGTCGACGTCCTTCTCGAAGAACGAGAGGACGCCGAGGGCCAATGCGTGTTATCGAAAGAACGCGCCGACCGGATGAAAGTCTGGGAGATCATCTCCAAGAAGGATGACGCCGACGAGCTCGTGCGCGGCATCATCACCAATCGCGTCAAGGGTGGCCTACAGGTCGATATCGGCGTCAAGGCCTTTTTGCCCGGTTCACAGGTCGAATTGCGCCCCACGCGCAATCTCGACAAGTATATCGGCAAAGAGTTTGCTTTTGAGATCATTAAATTCAATAAGCAGCGCGGAAATATCGTCCTCAGTCGCCGTGCACTGCTCGAAAAAGAGCGGGCACAGCTCAAGCAGAAAACCCTCGAAAAACTCAAAGCCGGTGCGGTCATCGACGGTATCGTCAAAAACCTCACCGACTACGGCGCCTTCGTCGACCTCGGCGGTATCGACGGTCTTCTCCACATCACCGACATGAGCTGGGGCCGGGTCTCCCACCCCACCGAATTGTTCAACGTCGGCGACGAGATCCAGGTCAAAGTCCTCAAATTCAGCCCCGACAGCGAACGGGTCAGCCTGGGCTACAAGCAGTTGACCCCCGACCCCTGGGAAGGCGCCGAATCGCGCTATCCCGACGGCATTCACGTGCTGGGCCGCGTCGTCAGCCTCATCGATTACGGGGCCTTCGTGGAACTCGAAGAGGGTATCGAAGGTCTGGTCCACATCTCTGAGATGAGCTGGACCCGCCGCATCAAACACCCCAACCGGGTTGTCAGCGAGGGCGAAATCATCAAATGCGTCGTCCTCAACCTCGATACGGATGCCAAAAAGGTCAGCCTGGGCATCAAACAAATCGAGCCCAATCCCTGGACCCTCCTCGAGGATAAATATCCGGTTGGAACACGGATCCTCGGCAAAATCCGCAACATCACCGACTTCGGTATCTTCGTCGGCATTGAGGAAGGAATCGACGGTCTGGTCCACATCAGCGATATCAGTTGGACACAAAAAATACGCCATCCCTCCGCTCTGTACGATGTGGGCGAAGAAGTGGAGGCTGTCGTCCTCAATATCGATGTCGAAAACGAGCGATTCTCCCTGGGAATCAAACAACTCGAATCCGACCCCTGGGAGACCCTGCCGCAGCGGTACCCGCCCGGGAAGATCGTCTCTGCGAAGATTACGAAACTCACCGACTTTGGTGCTTTCGCCGAAGTCGAAGAGGGTATCGAGGGCCTGATTCACATCTCGGAATTGGCCAACGAGCGCATCGAAGATCCGAGCGAAATCGTCAACGTCGACGAAGACCACAAAGTGGAAGTCATCAGCGTCGATCCAAAAGAGCGCAAGATCGCCTTGTCGATCAAGAATTTCGTCCGGCGCTCCGAGTCCGGACAGGTCAAGGAGTATCAGGAAGAATCGGGCGCTACGACGCAACTGGGCGACCTCCTCAAAGGCAAACTCGGTGACCTCACCGACGAAGAAGAGGTAGAAGAGGAGGCCGTAGAGGAACCCGTGGCCACTGAAGAACAAGCCGACGAGGTGGAGGCCGCCGACGCGACCGACGAAGCTGAGGAAGCTGAGGAGGCTGAGGAAGCTG
>SKPJ01000358.1 GCA_007119595.1 Myxococcales bacterium | reverse complement strand
GGACGATGCGCTGCAACGGGTCCGGTAACCGATCGTGATCGAGATCCGGATAACCCACCGTTTTTCGCTGCTCCTTCGAGACCACCCGTCCGGGAATTCCCACCACCGTCCCGCAGCGCTCTACATCTTTGACGACCACCGATCCACTGCCCACACGGGCTCCATCGCCGATCTCAACAGCGCCCAGAATGCAGGCATTGCTCCCGATGATAGCGCCCTTTCCGATGGTAGGGTGACGCTTGGTGCGCTGCAGGGTCGTTCCGCCCAGGACTACCCCTTTGTAGATCAGACAATCATCTCCGATGACCGCCGTCTCCCCGATGACCACCCCCATGCCATGGTCGATGAAGACGCGACGACCAATCCGGGCGCCCGGATGGATCTCGATCCCGGTGACGTGGCGATTATAATGACTCAACATGCGGGCCGCCAGGCGGTGGTCATCGCTCCACAGCCAATGGGCGATTCGGTGCAACCACAGAGCATGAAGGCCGGGATAAGTCGTCACTACCTCGGCAAATGTTCGGGCCGCCGGGTCGGCGCGCTGAACGGCACGAATATCCTCGACGGCGTCGCGCAAAAACCCCCGCTTTCCGGCCCGCGGTGGAGACGGGGGCGTCGGCCCATCGCCTCGACTATTTTCAGCTTCGACTCTACTCATCGCTTCTCCGACCGGGCTCCATTGATTTCCATGGGACAGCTCACACCCCGCAGGGGGCCGAGCAATCGAGACGGAAACAACTCCTTAGAGGTTTCGAAAAAGTGGTGTGGACAAATACCGCTCACCGCTATCGCAGAGCATGGTGACGATCCGTTTTGCTTCGAATTCCGGTCGCCGGGCGACCCGCAGCGCCCCGGCGACGTTGGCTCCGGCGCTGATGCCGACGAGAAGTCCCTCCTCCGTTCCCAGACGCCGGGCCGTCGACATCGCCTCATCATCATCGACCGTGATGACCTCGTCGATGAGATCTCGCTGCAGGATGTCGGGCACGAAACCGGCACCAATTCCCTGGATCCGATGCGGGCCGGGTGCTCCCCCAGACAATACGGCACTGCCGGAGGGCTCAATGGCGATGGCCTGAAAGTCGGGATTCTTCTCTTTGAGCACCGTCGCCACACCGGTGATCGTACCTCCCGTGCCGACGCCGGTGACGATGGCGTCCACCTCCCCTTCCGTGCATTCCCAGATCTCCAGGGCCGTGGTCTCAGCGTGGATCGCCGGATTGGCCGGGTTTTGAAATTGTTGAAGCATCAGGGCATTTTCGTTGCTCCCGACCAGTTCTTGCGCCTTCTCTACTGCGCCATGCATCCCGAGCGCTCCCGGAGTCAACACCAACTCGGCGCCCAGGGCTTTGAGCAGAGTACGGCGCTCAAAACTCATCATATCGGGCATCGTCAGCACTAATTCATATCCCTTCGATGCACAGATATAGGCAAGCGCAATGCCCGTATTGCCACTGGTGGGCTCCACGATCACCGAGTCTTCATCGAGCACCCCACGCTCTTCGGCGTCGGCGATCATATTGGCGCCGACCCGATCCTTGACGCTCGCCATGGGATTGAAGAACTCAGCCTTTCCCAATACTTCCGCCCCGCCGTCGACAAATTCTCTGGACAGGCGAATCAACGGTGTTTTTCCCACCAGTTCAACGATATTGTCGTAAATCGGCATGACTATTCCGCGCTGGATTCTTGTTCGGCCGGCACGCTGTATCCGTCCAAACATTCTAGGATTTCGAGAGCTGCTACGTAGCGGCGAAACGGCGGCATGATATAAGCGCCGACAACGCGTTCTTTGACCCGCTGCAGGGTCTGCTGGGCGATTCGCACCCCTTCGCGCCGCGCCTTGGGGCCGCTGCCGACCTTTTTCATCCGATCTCGGATCGACTGCGGTACGGCCATGCCGGGCACTTCATTGTGCAAAAACTCGGCATTGCGAAAACTGGCCAGGGGCAAAAGACCGACCAATACCGGCATATCGAGGTGATCGACATCCGTCAAAAAGCGGTCCAACACCTCCGGGTCGTAGACCGGTTGGGTCATGATGAAGCGCGCACCGCTATCCTTTTTTTGCTCCAATCTTCGCAACTCTCGGTCGTAATCCGGAGAGGCCGGTTCGGCACCGCAGGCGCAATAAAAGGAGGTGGCGTGTCCGACGTCTTTGCCGGCCGGATCGATGCCCTGGTTGAAGTTGCGGATCATCCGCAAAATTCCGATGCTGTCCAGATCGAAGACCGCCGTTGCATGCGGATAGTCGCCCACCTTGGGGGGATCACCGGTGATGACGACCAGGTTGCGCAGCTCCAATGCTTCAAAGCCAAGTATGTCGGCCTGCAGCCCCAACAGGTTGCGGTCGCGGCCACAGAGGTGGAGAATCACCTCCACACCGATTTCGCGTTGGATCATCTGACCGAGCGCCCAATTCGACATCCGAACCGAAGCCCGTGGACCATCGGCGATATTGATGACGTCGACGCCGCCGTCGACGAGCATCCGTGCTGCACTCAATGCCTGATCGGGCCGAAGTCCGGCCGGAGGATTGACCTCGACGCTGACCACAAATTGGTCGCGTCCGATTTCGTTGCCTGTGCTGCTTTTCCGCTGTCGATACACGCGCTCGATTTTTTCGGCGAGCTCCGTGGGCTCTTCAGGCGCGTTTTGGGTTGATTCTTCCTCGCTGGTCGACGACGGCACCGCCGGTCGACTGACAATCTCCTCTGTGACTCGTCCCCCGCCGAACATTCGAGCCGCCGCCGCGATCTGCTCGATATGCTCCGGTCCGGTCCCACAACAACCACCGACGAGGCGCACCCCAGCTTTAAAATATCGGCGGGCATAGACCCCGAAATACTCCGGTGTCGCCATATAGACCAGCCGCTCCTCGATCTTTCGCGGATAGCCGGCGTTGGGCTGAGCGATCACCGGCACGTTGATCTCCAGCATGGCCGTTACCACATCGTATAGAATATGGGGTCCCTCCATGCAGTTGGCGCCAACGATATCAGCACCCCAGTCCTGCAATAGGCGAGCCACACGCCGGGGCCCGGCTCCGTCTGCCGTGGTTCGCTCGGAGTCGAAGGACATTTGCGCGATAATCGGAAGATCACACACCTTTTGGGCCGCCTCCATGGCGAGCCGAATCTCCGCCATCTGACGAAAGGTCTCCAGCACCAAAACATCGACCCCGGCCTCGGCGAGCTCCGTGGCCTGCTGACGAAATGCGTGGCGCATCTTCGCCAATTCCTCCTCGGTGAGCATCGTCGGCGTCTCTCCGGTGGGCCCGATGGAACCGGCGACAAAGGCCGCATCCCCGGCGGCTTCTTTGGCGATCTCCACCCCGGCGGCCACGATCTCGGAGGCCTGCTCTTCGAGACCATGGCGCTGCAATTTGATCCGATTCGAGGAAAACGTATTCGTGGTCACCACCTGGGCTCCGGCGTCGACGTACTCCCGATGGACCGCGCCCACCAGATCGGGGCGACTCAAATTGGCGTAATCGAAGGATTTGTTGACATAAATCCCCCGCTCATACAGGCGGGTACCGATTCCTCCGTCGAAGACGATGGGGCCCGATTCGACTGCTTCCAAGAACGTGGTCTTCATCGTCGATTGACTCGCTGTATCAGGGTGCGTTACGTCCAATCTGTCCGATCACTAACGGGCACCGAACGCCCGGGAGTATAGACCAGAATTGCTCCAGTCTCCATCGACCTGCCATCACGCCCTTTCCAAAACCACGACCACGCCATGATCGTCGAACTCGTCAAAGAATTTCGCTTCGAGGCCGCTCACCACCTGCCGCGGGTCCCAGAAGATCACAAATGTCGCCGTCTCCACGGGCATTCCTACCGTGTCGGCATCACCGTCAAGGGCTCCGTCGACGACGAAATGGGCTGGCTCATCGATTATGGCGATATCAAGGACGCCGTAGAACCAATCCGAAGGCGTCTCGACCACTATTACCTCAATGAGATAGAGGGATTGGAAAACCCGACCTCCGAGGTCCTGGCGCGTTGGATCTGGGATCGATTGATCGACGATTTGCCCCTACTACACTCGATACACGTGCATGAGACCTGCGAGTCGAGTTGCATCTATCGCGGTCACTGATCGGTGTGGAAAAGCTTTTCGGCGCTGAAAACCGGAGTGGTTTTCGGATGTCCGGTGGGAAGTCGGGGAAGTAGAACTAATCAAAATGAAATGGTCGCGGGCTCATCATCGAGAGGTTGCGAGTTCTCGACATCGAGATGACCGTCTTCTCGAACCCACAGAGGTTCCTCGGCGGGGGGCAGTGATCGCTGGGAGCGATCGATCTCCTCGTTTAAGCGCCCGGCGACCTGGTGGACGATCTCCTCGCGACGGGCACTCATCGTCAACGCCATCGATAGGCCGAGCGAAGCGATACCAACGGTGATGGCAAATGTGGATCCCAGGGTCAGTTCGGGGGCGAGAACGATACTGAGCAGGCAGATCACTGTAATCATCGCCGACAACATTGCTCCCAATAGCCGGGATCGAATGCCCCGACTCGCCGATTGGGCGTCGACTTTCATGGGATGATATTCGCGACTGGAGTCCCGATCGCGGCGATGCGCTCGACGACGGCGCCGACGAGCGGGCAACGTATCGCGTCCATCCCTCCAGCGTCCTCTGCGACTTCTCGACATCTCTAGGTGCTCGGCGAGTTTGAGAAACGAAACCTCCGACGAATCGGAACTCTCTTGCATGGCCGTCCCCCCGCCCATCACCAGATATTGAGAGAGACCGCCGCCGGCTACTCCCGGCGATTCTAGCAAAGCGATCTACCCCCGTCCAAGGTTTGGGCGGCATCTTCGTATAGCACGATCGCCCCCAAACCCACGTGCTCAACCCTTGCTTGAGTCGAATTTAAGCACCGGGGACGGCGAGCAAGCGATCGGTGAAAATGAAGAGGCCTTTCTTTTTGCGAAAACTGATTGACACCAACCGGGTCCAACTGTAGATATACAGACCGCTCGGGGCGACCCCCGGGCCACATGAGCCGCCCGAAGGCTGGTTTATCCCCCCTTCAGCGGTCGAGTTTTCTGCTCCCTTCGGGGAGGGAAGTTCTCGGGCCGTTAGCTCAGCCTGGTAGAGCAGCAGACTTTTAATCTGCGGGTCGGAGGTTCGAATCCT
>SKPJ01000415.1 GCA_007119595.1 Myxococcales bacterium | reverse complement strand
TCAGCGCTTCAACGCAGGGCAATCCGGGATCGTTTATCGCACTAAAATGACGAACCCCGAGGCTAGAAAATTGACTGCCCAACGTCTTCGCTCAAACCATTTGGGTGATCAGCTCCGAGGGAATCGAGATCTCACCGAGGCCCTCGCCCTTGGCGATTCCGGCGGGACAGACCCGACCTTCGGCCTCCGCGAGATAGAGAGCGGAGTTGATAAGACCGACATGGGAGTAGGCCTGGGGAAAATTGCCGAGAAAGGCCCCGGAGTGGGGGTCGATCTGCTCCGAGAGAAGACCGACATGATTGGCGCGTCCCACGAGGGAGTCGAAGATCCGATAGGCCTCGTCGAGCCGTCCCGACAAGGTCAATGCGTCGACGAGCCAGAAGGTGCACAATACGAAGGCTCCTTCCTGACCCGGGAGGCCGTCGGCGGCGTGATAGCGGTAGACCAGATCGTCGACGGTCAATCGCTCCAACGTGCGGTCGATGGTGTTCTGCACGCGTGGATCATTGACCGGCAACAATCCGTAGGTGGGAATCAACAAATTGGCGGCGTCCAAATCTCGGCCACCGGCGATCTGGACGAAGCTGTCGATTTCGTCGTTGTAGCCGTATTTTTGGATCCAGGTATGGATCTGGTGTTGTGTTTTTTTCCAATGGGATTCGTTGCCCTCGACCAGGCCCAGCCGACGTAGATCTCGCGCTCTCTCGAGGGCCACCCAGACCATGAATTTGGAGTACGTAAACTGGGCGGGACCATTGCGGGGTTCCCAGATACTGAAATCCGGTTCTCGCCAGCGCGCGCATGCCTGGTCGGCTACCCTTCGCAAAAGGGGACCGATATCGCGATCGAATCGCTCCTCGAGGCGCAATCGCTCATGAACGGCGCCGATGAGTTCACCGTAGATATCGAGTTGCAGTTGCTCCGATGCCTCATTGCCGATGCGCACCGGTCGCGAGCCCTGGTATCCCTCCAGATGACTCAATTCGACCTCCTCCATCTGGGTGTCGCAGCGAAGGGGATACATAATCGACAGGTCGCCGCTTTGACTTCCGTGCAAAAACGGAGCGTGTTCAGCCCACTCGATAAAATGGTCGAGTTCGGCAATATGGCCCAGAGCAAAAAAGGAGCGGGCGATCTGGGCGGCATCGCGGATCCAGGCAAAACGATAATCCCAGTTGCGGACACCGCCTAGAGTCTCCGGCAACGAGGTGGTGGCGGCGGCCGCCAGAGCTCCCGTGTCGGCCTGGGACATCAATTTCAGCGCCAATTCGGAGCGAATTACCAGATCCCGATACGCGCCTCCTGCCCAATCCCGGCTCCCCGTGGCGCTCGATTTGTGAATCCACCGCCGCCAGGCGTGGATGGTCTCGTTGATGGCCCGTCGACAGCGCTCTATATCGGTGCGGATATGGTGGGTTTTCCAGCGGGTGACGACGCAGAACTCATCCCCGGCGCCCACCGTGAATCGAGCGCGCAGACTCGGCCCGTAGGCTGTGTTCAATACCTCGATGCCGCCGGGAATCCCGGCGATGGTCAACAGATCGGTGCCGGAGCGGGCCATGACCCCGCCGAAGACTCGCTTGAACTCCACGAATCCGCGCCCATAGTCAAAGCGCGGCTCCCAGATCAATTCGACGTCCACCTCGCCTCGAATCCCTTTGATAAAGCGATGGATCTCCGGCTTCGCCATCGAGTGGCCACAGCCGTCGAGGCTTCCCGTCACGGGCATGCAATCCACCAACTCGAAGCTGCCCCGGTCGGTGCGCATTTCGGTGCTGATCACATTGGTATGATCGAGATAGCGCTGATGGGACTCGAATCCGTCTCGGTCGGGAGCGATGCGAAATACACCACCTTTGTCGGCGTCCAACAAAGCCCCAAATACGGAGGGACTGTCGAGATAGGGAAAACAGCACCAGTCGATGGACCCGTCGAGGCTCACCAATGCAACGGTTCGAAGGTTTCCCATCGCCGCATAATCTTCGATTGCGCTGTACCGCTTTCGTCGCGCCTGTCTGCTCATATATTATCCCTGCATTACTGCCCTCCACATCGAAATGCGGAGTACGGCTTGCCATCTGTTGCTTCGCCTACGTCATCTATCCCCTCAAGCCCGTCACCGGGAGTTTTCCCATGGGAAGAAATCTCTTCGTTACCATCATCATCGCTGTCATTTTTGGCATTTTTGTCATTGCTGGCGCAGCGGGCTGTCAGTCCCAGCATGAAGCGCCGACATCACCACCGCAGCCGAACTCGATGGAGCACAGCGACGACGAGGAAGATAAGATCCCCAATAATGAGGAAAAGATCAACGATCTAAATGGGTTGGACGACAAAGAGGATTCGAAGTCGTGTCCGCCACCGCGACACAGTGGCGATATCTGTGCCCAGGTCATCACCTGGGCGATGACCGACGATGGCCTGTGTTGTGAGTACCCAACCCCGTGCAATGTGCCGAAAGGAATGGAGACCTTTTCGACCAAACAAGAGTGTTTGGACGCCGCCAATGGCGAATGAAGAGCGCCGTTTGAATCCGGCGCTCCCCGTGGTTGACGTTCCTCCCGGTGGTTGGCGAACCACAGTGAGTTCTATTTTATGCCACAGGGCACGTCATCGAGAACGGCGGTGGCCGCGTCGGGATCGCAGTCGTCCTCCGGACTTCCACCTTGACCGTCATCATTGGCGACGACCCGAAAGTCCATATCCGATCCCAAATCGTCGCCCTCGATGTTGAATGAGATCTCAAAGGGCACGACTTGACCCGGAAAGATGGGATCCGTGGTGGTCACGGTCTCGATCAATTCATCGGGATCGACATCGGTGCGGTAGATCGAAATCGGTAGATCGGCTCCGATGGCACGGGTGCCGGCATTTTCGACCACAAAGCTCAATACGAGCTGTTCGGGACAGAAAACTGAGTTGACCGACAGGGAGTGGACGGTGGGATTGGGAGAATTGAGGGGAATCTCGCCCTGGCGGTTGGCTCGAAAGGTGTTGTGACTCTCCCAGGGCATCGACGGTGAAGTAGGGACGCCGGCGGTGTCGTCGGTGGCGTTGTCGATATAGTAGTCGAATTGATTCCACACGCTGCGAGTGCGCACCCATCGGTCGTTGGGATCTTGCAGAGCGATCACACCGTGGGTTCCCTCGGTGCACCAATCGGGTGCGTCGTCGGCGTCGCCGGGATGACATTCGGGAAATCGCTCCGGTTGATCGTTGATCGGATCTTGGCAATCCCGCTCGAATTGATCGTTGTTGGCGGATACGACGATATTGGTCTGTCCGTTGCCGGTGACGTCGACGACGATAGGATATTCGCTGGAGGTCCGGTTTGTATTGCCATGCAAAAAGTAGGGGCTTCCGTCTTGGCCATCGAGGACCATCAGCAGGCATTCGTCATTGTAGACGACCTCGTTGCGGCCGTTGCCTTGAAAATCGAAGACCGAACTTCCCGTACGGTGTGACGATTCGTCCTGAACGTAGATACTCCACAGCACTCCGTCGCCGGTGCCCATCGTATCTTGTAGGTCTTCGCAGGCGCAGTGATGGCCCACGTCACAGGTCTCGATCTGGGGGCGCTCACATCCCGGGCGGTCCTCCATCAGATCGTCGTCGTCCTCGGCATCGGGGACTACGCAGTCGAGGTCGAAGACGGTGTAGCAATTGGCGCTGGCGATACCGAATTCGGCGCTTCCGTCGCCGTCAAAATCGGCGATGATAGGAGAGCCACCGGCGCCGTCTCCGTAGATCGGAAATTGATGAAGCACCGTGCCGTCGTCGGCGGCGACGACGTAGACGTTTCCGTCGCCGGTGATGACGAATTCGGGCATGCCGGCGCGGCCGTCTTCGTCGGTGACGTCTCCGGCGGCGACGTAGCGCTTTCGGTCGTCGTCGGCCACCGGTTGATCCGTACACCACACCTCGCTGAGCTCGTGATCTTCATCCAGTGAATACAGGCACCCGGCGCCCAGGATCTCGAGGCGACCGTCGCCGTTGACGTCGACGGCCACCGTGTAGTCGTAGCCCCCGGAGTCGAGTTGGGCGATCATTTCACCCGTCTCTCCGTTGAGGATGGTCTCGCGCAGGATGATCTCCACATTTCCATCGGCGTTCAAGTCGGCCACCACCGGTGCCCCCTGATCGGTTTCCACGTCCTCGTCGTTCCACCACAGATAGCATCCGTCGTCATCGTCTTCCGGATCGGGACAGTCGACGATATTTTCGATCAATCCGATGCCGCCTGTTTGATGATCGACGCCCACAATTTCCGGTAGGCCATTGCCGGTGACATCGGCCACCGCCAATTGGGCGCCGAAATTGGTAAAGCGGGTGGCGTTGTAATAGACGGTCTCTCCCGTGGCGCCGTCGATGACGACGGGGACGGAGTTTCCGCCTCCTCCTCCCGTTTCTTGATAGGCGTTGGCGATGACATTCGGGGTTCCCGAGCCGTCCATATCGGCCGCCAGCGGGGTCATCATGACGTTGGAGTACATGGTGCCGTCGACATCGACGCCGTCCCACTGCCAGAGCACTTCCGGTTCGATCCCTGCAAAATCATAATCTTCCTCGCAGACCAAGTCGTCGGGGAAGTCGTCGGCGAGGCAGTGTCCGAGTTCCTGCTCGCAATACTCGCCAAAATCGCAGTCCAAAAAGTCGTCACAGCTTGCGCCAGGGGTCTGGCAATTGTCGAAGAGGCATTGGTCGCCGGCATCACAACAGAAGTCCAGATCTTCACCGCAAAGGGGGCCCTCGCCGGAGCAATCGGGAACGCAGACATTTCGCGGATCACAGACCGGGGTGTCGCCGGTGCAACAGAGCTCTCCGCTTTCGCCGCAACGTTGACCCCCCGGACATTCAGGCAGGCATGCTTCGTGGGTTGTACAGATTCCTTCGTCACAGATTTCGTGGCCCACGCATTCTTCACCGACGTCGCAGCACTCTCCTCCGCTGCTGCACAGAATATCGGACTCACAAAAGCAGGCGTCGTCGGTACAGCTTTCGCCGTCGGCACATTGGTCGTCGTCGCTGCACGCGCAGGCACCGTCGGTACAAACCGTATCGTCCGGACAGGAGCGAAGGGTCTCGAACGCCGATCCGCGCTCGTCGCAGAGCAGGACCAGTTCGTCGGAGCATGAGCGCTCCCCGGGAGTGCATGCCTGAGGCAGACAAATATTTTGGGTTCCACAATACTCGTCGTCGGCGCATTGATCGTCGCCGTCGCATTCGCAGACACCGGCTTCACAGCTCAGGGAGCCACAATCCTCGACAAATTCAATGGTACCCTCGCCGGAGCAGACGACGACGGCGTTATTGGCGTCGTCGCAAACCTCGGAGTTCGGTTCGCATTCCCAGTCGTGACACGTCCCCTGGGAGTCGCAATATTGCTCGTCGCCGCAGTGTTCAGCGCTGGCGCAGCCGCAGAAGGCGTCGCTGTCGCCGTGGTCGACGCAGGCCCCCTCGCAGACCTCGACTTCGGTGGCCCCGTCGCCGTCCTCGTCGCAGGCGACCAACGTGTTCGATTCGCACCAAAGCTCGCCGGCCTCGCAATCGATGACCCGGCACATACCGGCGGAGTTACCCTGGTCGACACATTCGTAGCCCTCCGGGCACGGTACATCTTCATCGCATAGACACAGGCCATCGTCGCAGCCCCCTTCGCAGTCGATGGGGGCCTCGTCGCCACAGGAAATCGACTGGTCACCGTCGCAGTATCGCTCGCCGTCGCCGAGGCATGGATTGGGAGCGCATATCCCATCGATGCAGAGTTGATCGGCGGCGCAGTCGTATTCGTCGCTACACTCGCATTGAGCTCCATCGTCACCGTCGACGCACTCGCCGACGCAAGTCTGTACTTGCGACAGCGTTCCGTCGTCGCTGCATTCGACGATGCGCTCACCATCGCAAAACGAGGTCGATGGTTCGTCCTCGCACAATTCATGGACATGGGGTTCACCGACGTCGGGATCTCCGGCGTCGATTTCACCGGCATCACCGTCGTCGTCGGCGTCGACTTCACCGGCGTCCTGTTGTTCGGCGTTGGGGTCGACCACACCCGTCTGATCACTGCTGCAGCCGAAGAGAAACAAGCATACGAATATGGAGATGAGAAAACGGCGCATTGATACGCTCCCGACAATGACCCAGGGGGATTAAAATTGCGGCTTACGGTCAGAGTACGGCGTTCCAAATTTTGCGTCAATGTGGAGGGATGGTCCCGGTCTGATCTGCGATGATCGGTATTCGTTGCTCCGAATCCCTCGTGCCGACATCGACGCCTCAAGATCTGCTCCCTCCGGTGGGGGAGCTCCACGAGCAAAGCGAGTGGTGAGGGGGCAACGGTGAAGTGACCGATTACAACGCTTGTCCGGTGCCCCCTCCGACGAACGCTACACAGCGCGTTCGCCACCTCCCCCACGGGAGGAGGCGACATTCGGGGCTTCGATGAGACGCCAGCGGTTGACGCTGGGGGACTCAACCGACGGAGGTGGATCACACCCACGACTCGGGTGGGATGGGCCTTCGACGAGATTGGGTTTGTCACGCTCGTGACCCCGGGCTCCTAAACGACAGTCGGCCGGGGCTAAAAATGCCGCACCAAACAACGGGTGCGGCGGGTGTGGGGGCATGCGGGGTGATGGGGATGGACCCAGGGCGTATGAGATCGAACGATCCAAGTTGCCCGAGGCTGATTGGTCTATGAATTATGAGCGTGGCGCAAAACCCGCGGCGTCCGTTGTTCGACGCCGCAATGGTAGCCCGGGCCCGACCGTAGCGAAGCGCAGGGAGTCCCGGGTAACCCGCGTCTCAAACCCGAAACGCGACAATTGCGAGGAAACGAGGTTGATCACCCGCAGTGAACCACCGATTGAAATAAAATCCGCAAAAAGAGGGGGCTGGTCTCGATAACAAATTCGTCGGCAGTTTCACTGAGTGAGTTCTGGCGAAATCGGGAGGCGAGATGAAAGGCGGCGATTGCGAGTGGTTGATCCGGGCATTGCGGGAAGATGACGTGGACGGTGTGGCGCGGCGGCTCGGGTTTTCCGTGGTGGCAACACCGGTGGAAGGGCCGGCCCTTCGGGCCTGGGGGCTGGACTCGGAGCAGCTCACAGGAGTCGGTGCGCTCCGGGTGTTGGCTGCGCAGCCGGGGTTTCGATTGCTGCACCTATCCGGTCCGGGGCCCTGGAAGGAGGTGCGCCGGCTGATGTTGGCCACCGATCGCGCCATGCCGGAGGCCACCGTGTTGTGGTGGTGGACCTCCGCCGGGGATTGGACGGCCGCTCTGGTGGAGCGAGATCGGGAGAATCGACACCAGATAAAAAAATTGGTCCTGGAGCGCGAATATCCCGACGAGGTGGGGTTGATGCAATGGTTGGCGCTGTCCGCTTCGCGACGGGTCGACGACGAGATGGTGGATTCCGAGTCCTGGAAGCGGCATTTCTCACAGGTCTTGGATCAGGATGGGGTGACCCGGGACTTTTTTCGCCTCTTCTCCGAGGGGCTCGAGAGATTGGTGGAGTCCATGCACGGCGGACCCACAGATCCCGAACTGCGTCACGATATCGCCCTCGGCACCTTGTTGCGCGTCGTCTTTTTGTATTTTCTGCAGGCTCGAGGCGCCCTCGACGAAGATCGGCGCTTCGTGATGCGCCAGTTTCGACAGACCCGGGAAGACAAGAGCTTTTATCGCGCCGTTCTACGCCCGCTTTTCTTCGGCGCCCTCAATTGCCCGCCTGGAGATCGTCGAGAAACAGCGCGTCAGTTGGGCGATCTACCCTTTTTAAATGGCGGGCTATTTGAGCCGACGGCGGCCGAAAGAGCCCATCCCGATCTGGATTGGGACGACGAGTTGTGGCGAGAGTTGCTCGAGGGGCTCTTCGAGCGTCACCGATTCGCCGTGGAGTGGTCCGACGGATCGGAGCGTTGCCGAGCCGTCGATCCGGAAATGCTGGGCAAGGTATTCGAGGGATTGATGTACGGCGATCGACGCCGTCGGTCCGGGTCCTTTTACACGCCTCGAGACGTGGTCCAGTCCATGGTCTTCGACACGTTGGCGGCCTGGTTATGCGATGAGTCCGGCCTGCAAGAATCGTCGGTCCAATCCCTGTTGAGTGGCGACGCCGAAGCCCTCGACGCCGGCGAACGACGCAGAGCGAGAGAGGCGATGGCTCACCTTAGCATTCTCGATCCAGCGGTGGGAACCGGGGCATTTTTATTGGAGACGTTGCGCGTGTTGCGGCGCGTCCACCGCGGTCTCGACGACGCCGAAAAGGTAATCCGCACCCCCGGCGAGCGCTACGACCGGATGCGGAGTCTGGTTCACGACCACCTGTCGGGAGTCGATATCCAGCCCACGGCGGTGCGGTTGTGCGAACTTCGAATCTGGCTGGCCATGCTCGCCGCATTGCCGGAGATTCCCGCCAACGAGATGCCACCGCTGCCGAATCTCTCCCATCGCTTATGTGTCGGAAACTCCCTGCTCGCTCCCCTGGACTGGGTTCGATTTCGAGTCGACGGAGAGTCGGCCTCATTCGGCCGGCGCACGCCTTCGTTTGAGCAACAGGCCGTGGAGCGAATCGCCGTTCTGCAACAGGCCTATACCCGAGCTCACGGCGCCGAAAAGATCGAGACCCGGCGGGCTCTTCAACGGGCGCAGCGAGATGTGGAGCGACAGCTTTTGAGCGATCGAAGCACAAAAGTACGCGAGAAGCTGCAACCTCTGGAGGCATTGGAGGAGTCGGAAGACCTCTTCGGCGATTCGGCACAGCTCAACGCCCGGCAGCGCCGGGGGTTGGAGCAATTGCGCGGGGAGCTAAAGGCATTGGAGAAGGCCAAAGAGGCATTGGATGCCGGCCGCCGTCACGACGCAGCACTGTCCTTCGACGCTCATTTTGCTCCCGTGATGGCCCGCGGCGGGTTCGACCTCATCATCACCAATCCCCCCTGGGTTCGGACCAGCCGCATCGATCGGGGATTGCGAAACCTGTATCGAGCGCGATTCGACGGAAGTGATCGTCGACTCTGGTCGAGTGCCAGAGAACTGGGAATCCGGGCGACCTTCGGAGCTCAAATCGACATGGCCGGACTCTTTGTGGAGCGTTCCCTGGAGTTGTTGAGGCCCGGTGGACGGCTCTGCGCTCTCGTGCCGGTCAAGCTCTTTCGCTCCCTTTATGGTTCCGCTCTTCGGGGGATTTTAGCCGAACACCGAGTGGAATATCTCGAGGATCGAGCCGGCGATGAAGAGGCGATGTTCGACGCTACGACCTATCCGGCGATCTTGCGGGTCCAAAGAAAACCTCCCGAGACATCGGCGCCGCCTCCTGTCGATATCGGTGTGTGGCGCCAGGGCGGTGCAACTCGATTCCGGGCGCCACTGCAAAACCTCTGCGTGCTCGGCGACGATGTGCGCGAGCCATGGATGCTCGTCGAACCGGAGATCGAGCGCATCTTTCGCACGATGCAAAAAGCGTCGGTGCCACTGGGAAGCGTGGAGAAAATGCCGATTCGGGGAGGCGTAAAGACCGGATGCAACAGGGCCTTTTTGCTCAACGACGACGAAGCACGCGATAAATTTTCGCCCGCCGTCGTCGAGCGCTATTTGCGATGGGCGGTGCGGGGACGGGATGTCACGGGAGCCAGTCTGGAGCGAAGCAAGAGGATCATCTGGCCCGTCGACGAAGTAGGAGCGATCGAAGACTCTCTTCCCGGCGAATTGGAGCGCCACTTCGAGGCCCATCGCGAAAAGCTCAACAATCGCAGTGACTACCGCTGCGGTCCGATCTGGACGCTATTTCGCCGCCACGATGACATCCAAGATCCGGGTGTCGTCTGGAGAGATATGGGCGAAAAATTGGAGGCCGCTCGACTCGATGGGGCATCGATTCCGCTGAATACGGTGTACTATCTGCCGGCGGCCACCGAGCCCCTGGCGCAGGCCATCGTGGCCCTATTTCACTCCGAGCCGATGCGGGCCGTGGCCTTTGCCATCGCCGAGCGCGCGCGCGGCGGCTGGCGACGCCACTTTGCCTGGGTGATGCGGATGCTCCCCGTACCTCGCCATTGGCTCGCATTGTGGACTCAAAACCAGACTGCACAGTGCTGCGACGAGACATTTATTCAACGCGCCTACGGTCTCCGTGAAGAGGATGTGGAGAGATTGTCTCAGTGGCGATGCGGCTCGGAGCGACAGATGATATCGGAGGCGGCGTGATGGCGTCGGTCCGAGATTGGCTGGCGGCGGCGTTGAGCTCGGCCCGGGACAGCGGTGGATTACAGGATGAGAATACGACGGATGTGACGTTGTCGGCCAAACAGCGAGTGGCCGTCGAGCGTGGTGTGGAAGTGGTTCGGCACTACGGCGGCGTGCTACTCGCCGACGCCGTGGGGTTTGGTAAGACTCGAGTGGCCACTGAACTCGCGAAACGAGTCGTTCGCGATATTCGGCGCCGGCGGCGTAGCGTTGAAGCCCCCCTTTTTGTGGTGCCCGCCAGACTTCGCGACAATTGGCGCAAGGCAATTCACGCTGCTGGATGGCAGTGCGGACGGGACGCCGTGATCGTCTCCCATCACAGACTCAGCCGTCGCCCTTACTCCAGTCGACCGCCCGTCGTTGTTGTCGACGAAGCCCACCGGTTTCGAAATCCCGATGCAAAGCGCAGCCGGCACCTGGCGATGGTGGCGGCTCGTTCGACGTCGATCCTGGTGACGGCGACACCGGTCTGTACGGAGCGCGAAGATCTACTGCAGCTATTGAGTTATTTTCTGAGCGATCCCATCACAAAATCCGTCGTCGGCCTCGATCTTCGCGCGGCATTTGCCGCCGACGACGCCGGCGAATTCGACATCGTCGAGCTTCTGGAGCAAGTCGTAATTCGCCGGCATCGTCCCGATTTTGGGCCATCCGGAAGACCGGCCGTGCGCTTTGAGCGCTTGTCCTATGCCACCGCGGACGACGAGGCCTGGCTTTGGCGCAACCTGGAGTCCACACTTCGTTCGCTGAGTCTGCGGGCAACCGGCGAGCATTGGCCACGGGGACTGTTGATCAACCATTTGCTTCGCATGTGGGAAAGCGGCCCCGACGCGCTGCGCCAGAGCCTCGATGACCTATGTCATTTCCACCAGCGATGGCTCGAGGCCGCAGCCCTCGGGCACAGAGTGGAGAGGCCCCAATTTCGGAGCATCTTCTCCGGTGTCGATCGCCGTCAGCAGGTATTTCCATTCTTGTTTGGGCGGGCGAGCACGGAAGCTCCCGACGAAGTGCGCCGCAGGGAGGTCGCCGAAGATATGGAGACCCTGCAAGCGTTGATCGATCGCGTCGACCGGGCGCGCCAACAGACGCCGGCACTAATGAACGCCATCTTGGCCAAAGTGAAAGAGCAGGGCGATGAGCGATTTTTGATCTTCGTCAGGTTTCGCGCTGCTGCGGAGGCCATCTATCGGTTTTTGGCTCACCGCGGTGACCTGCGGGTGGGACTTGTCACCGGCGACTCAGCGCGGGCCACCGGACTCGGCGAGACGACGGACCGCGATGTGCTCCGGCGCTTTCTCGACGCCCGTCGCGACTCGCGAAGCCGGCACCACCGATTGCGAATTCTCGTGGCCACGGATTGTTTGGCCGAAGGGGTCAATCTGCAGGGTTGTGCCCACGTGATCCTGGCAGATCTTCCCTATTCACCGGTGAAATTGGAGCAGCGAATCGGTCGGATCGCTCGTCCCGGAGCAGCGGTGGACCGGGTGACGGTCTACCTGCCGAGGCCGGACTCGTGGACCGATAGTCTGGGGATGCGCCGCCGGTTATCCGATCGGCTGGAGTTGGCCGACCACTTCGGCGCAGGGCTCGGTCTGGCGGGCTCCGTTACAGGACCAGCGAAATCACAATCCGGTGGTGCTGCACCAGCCGATGCGCCGGGGCCGCTCGCCGCCATGACCCGGGCGGAGCAGTTGCGCAATCATGTGTTGAACTCCGTCGGAGAATGCACGGAAGTGCCGGAATTTGCCTCCGTCGTCGATCTGTCGGGTGGCGACCCCGTGCTCTGGGTCCGCGTCGAAATCGACGGGGTGATAACTCGGCATATCTGGATTGCTATATCTGCCGACAGCGCCAAACCAGTGCTCCGGTTGTCGGAGCAACTGCCGAGTCTGGCCCGGCTCGCCGACGATCAGCGCCCCGTAAAACGATGGGAACCGGCGGGCGAGCAATGGGAGATCGCCCGCCGGTGGATACGACGTCGGCGCGCCTGGATACAGGCTGCTCATCTGGCGCCGCCACTACTGGGAGCCGGCTCCGAGCCCGTGCGTATCTGGCGAGTTCTTCGCGACGCGGCGGACACAAAAGATATCGACGTCGACGCCGATATCCTCGAGACGTGGCGCAATAAATTGCTCCGAGCTCACCCGCCGGGAATTCGCTTTGAAATGGAGGAAATGCTCGGCGAAAAACCAACCCTGCAGAAGATCAGGCACTTCGTCGACGGATTGCCCCATCCGGGCCCCGACCGGGCTGCACAACTGCGTGTGGTCGCCGTATTGCGTGCCTGACCGATGGCCCAATACGTAAGCTATCGGCGAAATCGCATCACGCCGGGACCGCCTCCGCCGCCCTGTGCTTGTTGGAGGATCTGCCAATTCATATAGCCCAGAAAGGCGAAGATGATGATGATGAAGAATCCGCCGATCTGAAAGACCAATAGCGTCAACAAGGCGGTGATCCCCAGCGCTGCGAGGGAGACCTTGGCGGTTCTGGCGGTCGCCGTGCTGGTCTGGGCCCCTCTTTTGCGGAAAAAATGCATCAAGGTCTGACCGCCATCAAGGGGGTAGATGGGCAATAGATTCAACACCAGCCAGAAGAAGTTGGCGATGACCATGAGCCATAAAAAGTGGCCCAATACGGTCAATGATTCGCCGCCGGTGAGCGCTCCATAGCCCATCAGGCCGCCCAGAAATACGATGGCCAGCCCGAAGGTCACAGCCGGGCCGGCGAGGGCGATGAACATGCCGTCTTTGGGCTTTGTGCGTCCCCGGCGATTGATGGCGACCCCTCCGAAGCCGTGGAGAATGATCGTCGACGTGCCGAAACCGCATTTTTTGGACGCCGCGGCGTGTCCCAATTCGTGCAGGAGGATGCTGAAAAACAGCACGGGCACCCACATCAATTGATAGAAAAAGTCGGATGCCGAGTTGAGCCCCATAAAGACGAAGAGGGCCAATAGCACCAGAAAAAACGGCGATATCCGCACGTCGTGACCGCGTATGTCGGCGATCTTCCAATTGGTTCCGGACATCAGTTGTTGAGCATTCATGAGAAAATCCGCAAAAGCTGGGTACCGAATTTCGACAATAGGGCTGTCGTCATCGTGGAGCGCAAAAAGCGCATGTTGCGCCGAAGCTGAACGCTCCATTTATAGAAACTAATGGCAGGCGACGGGTAATCCAATCCTCGTCGCCACCATTCTCACGCTTGCGCCCGAAACAGGGCAAAGGAAAGCCGTCATGACGCAGTTTATCGAATTACTCGAAAGTGGCCGACGTGAACACAGTGAATTCGACGCCTCCACGGTGAGCCAGGCGCTCGTCGACCTGAGGACACGGTGTGGTCGAGAGGGTGAACTCCGCGCCGAAGGTGTGTGGCGACTCGATCGCGGCGAGGCGCTTCAATTGGATCGAGAAGGCGATCGCCGACCCTGCGGCGGTTGGCGGGCGCTGTGTTCGCTCGCCGTGGGCACTGGATTGTTGCGCGCTGAGGAGGACGCCTTTGTCCCGGGGCCCCGCGAGATGGGGAGCGTCGGTGGCGACGATGAATGCCGCCGACAATTGGTGGAATCTTTTACGCGGTGGTTGATCCCTCCCGCGACGGCGGCAGGAATGTTTTTGGCCATGGGGATCCATCCCCTGTGGGGACTTCGACTGGCTCGCCGCCTTCACTCCGATGCACCGATGCTGGAGGGCTCCATCGAGGACTGGCGCGACGAGGAGTTATTGCCCGAGGCCGACCTGGCCGAACTTCGAAAAGGAGTTTTCGCCTCCCTCTCGATCATCTTCAGCGGGTTGCGCCGGCTCCGCACCGACGAGCGCTACGGTCAGCCCGGGTTGATCGGGTTTATCGGTGAGGCCCTCGCCTTCGGACGAGAACAGATCGAAAGCAGCGGTCAGGGGCTCGATGTTCTCATCGACGATATCGGAGAGCCCAAAAAGGCGATCAGCCGTAGTCGCGAATTCGCCGCCCGGGAGATCTTCGACGCCGTATTGGTTCCCGCCGGCGTGATGCGTCGCTATGACGATGACACCTTTGCCATCGATTCCACCCTCTTACAGAACGTTCAGGTGGGACATCTCGGCAAGGACGCCCAGCGCACCTGGTTTCAGTGCTTTTTGGTCGACCATCCTTGCGAGCAAGTGGCGTAGTCAATTCTGATTTCGCGCGGGGGTCATAGCGTGTTTAGCTTCTGTATTATCCGCTGCAGATGACCCCCCTATCCGTTTCTTCGTCGACGCAACAACCAGGAAAGAACATGGCACCACAACCGCGAACCCATCGTACCACCAGCCGGGTCGCCGTCGTCGATGACGAGCCCGCCGTATCCGATGTCATTCGGCGAGCGCTACGTGACCATCACTCCGTCCATGTCTTTGAATCGGCGGAGCAGATCTTTGAATCATTAGAAGAGGGAAATCGCTATGACGCGATTTTATGCGACCTCTTTATGCCCGGTAAATCAGGACGCGATATCTACGATACCGTCAAGGACCGGTGGCCTGAGCAGGCGGCCAATATCGTCTTTATGAGCGGAGCTTCTCTCCAGAGAAGCCACGATGAGTTACTGGAGGGGCTGGACCGCCCGATGATTCGAAAGCCCTTTCGCCTTCACGAGTTGCGAAGTGCGGTGCGAGAGCGGGTCGAACGGCGATGACTTTGAGTGCATCGTGCTCGATACCAAAATCGCTTTGTTGCTTGGCCGGTTAAGCAGGGGTCTGGTCTTTTTCAGCCAGGGCACAATGGCGGAACAACGGACCGTGGCAAGCGCAAACCCCGTGCACAACGGGGAAGGCCAAAAAAACTCGGGACAAAAACACATCTGGAGTTGTAGCCGGCACGCCAGGATTTGTGAACTCGATATGCAGTTGCTAGCCTACTTCGGAATCAATCAAGTCAATCGAGGCCTCCACCTACGAGCGTTGTGAATGAAGTGTTTACGCCCATCTAATATGGCCGCGTCACGTTCGATCACTTATTGCCTGGCGACCCTTTTTTTCATCCTCGGGTTTTTGCTGGGATGTGGAGGAGGGGAGATCCCCGCGGGCAATGATGATGAAACCGCTGTCAACCAGCATCAGCAAGAAGACGTTGGAAACGGGCAAGATGAGCCCGACGAGGATATCGGGAACGGGCAAGATGAGCCCGACGAGGATGTCGGAAACGAGCAAGATGAGCCCGAAGAGGACGTTGAAAACGGGGCAGATGAGCCCGAAGTGGACGTTTCAGGCGATGTCGTGGAAGTTCTTATTATGTTTGTGGATAAGGACTTTGCTTTCGCGACTCCCGTAGACATCGAGTTAAATGGACAGTGGCATCACTTCTTCGGGCTGGAACAAGACGCTCCGGTTTGGGAGACCAGTCTTCTCGACGCTCGAGGCGTGGTCGTCGAAGTAGAGGGCCCGTTGAATACAGTGGCCTTTGACCCTGACCAAATCCGCGTCGAAGGTCTCAATATTCACGGATACGGGCTCTTTAATTATGTCGTCCAAAAGCGCCATCCAGACGCAGAGATTGGACAGTTGTCACAGGACCCAGACAGCCTGGAGCATTGGGCAACCGCCTATGATGGTCATCAAATTCAATGGAGTCGACTCGGCTATAGCGATGGCGAGGAGGAGGTCCTTATATCAAACCCGGAATTTTACGAGTTGGAACTGAGTTCGTCGTGGTCCGATACGGGCAAGATCTCCATCCTCATCGGTGGCCGAGGTCATCATCACCCCGCCTATGGACCGGATGAACATCCCTATGACGATGATCCTACCGATCCTGACCCTGAACCCGATCCGGACCCCGACCCCGATCCCCTACAACATCCCGAGTCGCCCGTGCTGGTGCCTGCTCAAGTCGAGGTCGCGGTAACCTTCCTGAACGGTCATTTCTTCGACGTGGCGCTCAATGGACAGGTCTTTTCCTTTTCAGATCGCGCCCTCGATGACCCGGCCTGGGATTATGGCTTCATCAATTCCCTTGGCCAGAATGCCCGAGGCCAGGTCATTGAGTTGGATCATGAACTGGCCACGATGGCAGTGGATCCGTCTCAAATTCGGGTCGAGGGACTCAATAATGAGGGGTTCGGAAACTTCGGCTATAAGGTGGTCAATAAGGATGCTGACGCCAATCTCTATGAGACAAACGGCACTCACGACGACAACCCCGAGTTCTGGGGGAACACCGCAGCGGACGACCCGCTGGGTATTATCGTCTCTCGTTCGGGCAATACCATCACGGGCACACAATATCCCGATCCCTTATTCTATTACGGGCTCCTCAAACAGGACACCGGTTCCCGGGTCTTTGATTCTTCCTGGTCGGGGACGGGAAAGATCGGGATTTCCTTCCTTGGTTATGGCGAGAACTCCGAAGACCCGGCCCCGGGTCTTGATTCCCCCTGGGTTGAGGAATAAGTGAATCGGCGGAGCAGATTTTTACTTCTATCAATGCTCTCAATACCACATCCGTTGTCCAGCGATTTGAGTCCGACGACTGGCGCGGTATCTGGTCTTTTTTGTCTCTACCGGTTATCCCAATAGTGTAGATATCGAAGGCTTCAGTTGTTGTTGCTTCGGGCCGAAGAGCCTCCGGAGGGAGCTCGGTGGTCGTTTGATTGGGAGTTTTTCGGATGAACGAAAAAG
>SKPJ01000201.1 GCA_007119595.1 Myxococcales bacterium | reverse complement strand
TACCGCCTTTCTAAATATCTTTCTGGAGGCCCGTCACCAGCCGAACGATACAGTGCTGATTCACGCCGCCGCCTCCGGTGTTGGAACGGCGGCCGTTCAGTTATGCCGCGCCTTTGATTCCACCGTCTTTGGTACGGCCAGCCAGACGAAGTTGGACTTTCTCAAAAAATTGGGCATTGATGCCGCAATCGATCGGGAAAACGAGGATTTCTCCGCCCGCATCGACGAACTCACCGCCCACAAGGGAGTCGACATCATTCTCGATCCCGTGGGGGCCTCCTATTTTCAGAAAAATCTCCATCTCCTCAAAACCTGTGGACGACTCGTCGTCATCGGCTTGCTCGGCGGCACCAAAAGCGAAATCTCGTTGAGTCGTCTGCTGCGCAAGCGACTGCGCGTGATGGGCTCCGTATTGCGAAGTCGCAGCATCGAAGAAAAAGCGCATATCACAGAGCAATTTCGCTCCACCGTCTGGCCCCGTTTTCAGGACGGCACACTCCAGCCCGTCATCGATCGCACTTTGCCGATCCAAGACGTCGAGCAAGCCCACGAGCTACTTCGCAATAACGCAACGATAGGAAAGGTCGTCCTCACCGTCGACTAAACGATATCCCACGGGTGCTAAAGACTTGCGGAGATCGCGGAATCATCCCGTGATCAACACGTAGAGAAACGCCGCAAATAACGCCAAAAAGATCGCCACGGTCAACAGCGCCGAGGCGATCAACCCACTGCGCCCTGCCAGACGTTCAACCAGCCCTTGCCGTGGGTCGGAAGCCCTTTCGTTGTTCGTACCGGGTACCGTATCAGTAACGCTTATGGGACCCGATTCCCTGATCCGCGGTTCGTCGCGTGACGCAGATGACGATGATGGCAACTTCTCCAATAGCTTTGCCCGTGAAAATTCGCCGGTCGGATCGAGCTTTGCTCCGGTGATCCGATTCTTCGGCACAGCAACTCGCCGCGGTGCTGCGCCACCTCCCAGTCGCTCCAATCCGCGGGCCAGATGGCCCGATTTTGCTTCGCCGCCGACGATCTCCTCAAATGCTGCCAGCGCGGCACCGGCATGGGGATAGCGATCTTCGGGCTCCTTGGCCATGCAGGTGCGCACGAACGTTTCCAGCCCATCAAGTAACTCCGTTCCCTTGCGCGGGACCAATTTTGGAATCGGCTCGTATTGATGCTGGCGCACCATCTCCTGAGGTAAATCGGAATCAAATGGCAGGTGGCCGGCGATCATTTCAAAGCTCATACACCCGAGAGAATAAATATCACTTGCCGGCGTGACATTCGTCTCTCCTCGACACTGTTCGGGGCTCATATACGCCGGCGTACCAAACAGCAAACCGGCCTGAGTTCGCTTTCCTGGATCTTTTCGCAGCAACTTGGCGATCCCAAAATCCAGCACCTTCACGATCTGTTCGTTACTGGTATGCCGATACGACAAGATGATATTTTCTGGCTTCAAATCGCGGTGCACAATCTCCAGGGCATGCGCCTCACGGAGGGCCATCAAGACCTGACGCACGACCTCCACCACGGCCTCTCGCTTAATGCCTCGACGCACGGCGCGCCGCAGAGATATACCGCCCACCAATTCCATGGCGATATACAAAAACTCGCCTTCCTCATTGTATCCAAAATCATATAGCGTCACGCAGTTGGGATGCGATAATTTGGCCAATACACGGGCTTCCTGAACGAATCGGTCCTGACTTACTGGACCGTCCTCATCGCTCATCACCACCTTGTTGGTCTCAAAGATCTTGACCGCCACCATGCGGTCGACCTGCGTCTGATAGGCCTTGTACACGTAGCCCATTGAACCCTGCCCCAAGATGGAGGCGACGATGAATCGGTCGCCGAGTTGACGTCCCAGCCATCGATCGGTGGTCTGGCTGAAGTACTCGTCGTCCTCCACCAAAAAATACCCGTCATTATTGGGGCACGGAGAAAAAAGTTCTTCCCCCACCGTCTCACAATGTGGACAGATGGCCATCGTATCACTCACCAATTCAATACACGCTCGCCGTGAGTATCGCATAGGCCAACGGGGTTGAACAGAAATTTCAGCGTTCACCCCGCCCGGCAAGAGCTTCCCAGCCACGTTGCACTACCGGGTGTGACCCTCTCGGTTGACCCGCTGGAAAACGCCGTGGTATCGCTCATCGCAATCAACACGTCCGTTCGCCAATGGGGTCACCACAGTCCCATGGCGTCAACAAGATTCTCGTCCAAGGATAATTTACCATGGAAGACGCGCTCACCAAGATCGGAGTCGTCGGTGCCGGCCAGATGGGTCACGGGATCGCACAGGTTGCCGCCACGTCGGGCTTTTCGGTACTCCTCAACGACCGCGACGAGCAGGCTCTGACTGCGGCCGGCAATGCCATCGAGGCGAGCCTCGATAAATTGGTCAGCAAAGATCGCCTCAAGGCTTCACAGCGCGATGGGGCCCTCGAAAACCTCGAGATGACCACTGACCTCGGCGATTTCGCAGACTGCGATCTGGTGATCGAAGCCATCGTGGAAAATGAAGAGATAAAACTCGATCTCTTCACTCGACTCGATGCCATCACCGCCGACGACACCATTTTGGCTTCCAATACGTCGAGCATATCCATCACCCGGCTCGCCGCCTCAACCCAGCGGCCCGATCGCTTCATCGGTATCCACTTTATGAATCCCGTACCGATCATGAAACTCGTGGAAGTCATTGAGGGATTGGCCACCTCGGAGGCGACAACGCATGCCGCCCGATCGCTTATCGAGCAAATGGGTAAGACCGCCGTATTCGCCTCCGATTCGCCGGGCTTTCTCGTCAACCGCATCCTGATGCCCATGATCAACGAGGCTGTCTTTGCGCTCCACGAGGGTATCGCCACCGCAGAAGATATCGACGCCGCTATGAAGTTGGGTACCAATCAACCGATGGGACCCCTCACCCTGGCGGATTTCATCGGTCTCGATACCTGCCTGGCAATTCTGGAAGTTCTCCACGACAACATCGGCGATCCGAAGTATCGTCCCTGTCCCCTGCTTCGCAATTATGTGGCTGCCGGCTGGCTTGGGAGAAAAACCGGCCGCGGGTTCTATAACTACGGCTGATCAATGCCATCCCGATCGGCAAATCCAACTCCATGACGAGGTGAAATGATGACGGATTTTGAGCATATCGAAATCGAAGAAAAGCCGGACGGAATTGCGGTATTGACGATCAACCGTCCAGACCAACTCAATGCCCTCGATGCCGACGTCCTCTCGCAACTCTGTGCTGTCACCCAACAGCTCGGCGAGGACCAGGATCTTCGCGCCGTGATACTCACTGGCGCCGGGCGCGCCTTCGTCGCCGGCGCCGACATCGCCGCCATGAAAGACATGAGCGATGACGAAGCGGCCGCCTTTGGTCGCCAGGGCCATCAGACGATGAACGCCATCGAAGATCTCGCCGTTCCCACCATTGCAGCCGTCAACGGATTCGCCCTTGGAGGCGGTCTGGAATTGGCTTTGAGCTGTGACCTCATCTATCTGTCGGAGCGGGCTCGGGTGGGGTTGCCGGAGGTGGGACTCGGTATCATTCCCGGCTTTGGTGGTACCCAGCGTCTCGGTCGTCGAATCGGCTGGCAACAAGCACGGCGACTCGTCTTTACCGGCGACACGCTCTCCGCCGACGAAGCGCAGCAAATCGGGCTGGCGATCGACGTCTTCTCCGGAGAGGACCTGATCGACGAAGTGGTTGAGGTCGCCTCCACCATTGCGCAACAGGGTCCCGTCGCGGTGCGCCAGGCGAAAAAGGTGATGAGCCAAGGGGCACACCTGCCCGTTCGTGAGGCCAACGAACTTGAAATCGATGCCTTCGCTGAATTGTGGAATACCAACGACCGCTTTGAGGGCATGGAGGCATTTTTGGAGAAACGCTCCCCCGACTTTGCGGGCAAATGAGCCTTCGCCCGTCGTCTTCTGCATTTCCCTGGCCCTTTTCTATTTGCCGAGAGTTGGCCTATGAGTTCCCCTTCCACCTCACCGACTACCTACCGCATCCTCATTGGAAAACCCGGTCTCGACGGGCACGACCGGGGAGCCAAAGTGATCGCTCGAGCACTGCGTGATGCCGGCTTTGAGGTCATCTACAGCGGTTTGCACCAAACCCCACAGGCCCTTGTAAAAACAGCTCTCCAGGAAGATGTCGACGGTATCGGCCTTTCCATTCTCTCCGGAGCCCACAACACATTGATGCCCGAGGTCGTCGAATTGCTGCGCAATCATGACGCCGAAGATATTTTCGTCTTCGGTGGAGGCATCATCCCCACCGAGGACATTCCGAAGCTCGAAGAGGCCGGCGTACGGGCCATCTTCACTCCCGGCACCGAAACCTCGGAGGTCATCGAATTCGTCGAGCAGGCCTGCGCCGAAAAACACGGTCACGCCGAAGGATAATGCTGCTATGAACGACGACCTGTCGGCCGCCATTCTCGACGGGAATCTACGGGCCGCCGCCCGACTGATGCGCCTTATCGACGATCGAGCGCCCCAAGCTCCCGATTTTCTCACCTCCCTTCTGCCCCATACCGGTCAGGCCTATGTGCTGGGCATCACCGGGAACCCCGGTTCGGGAAAATCAACACTGGTCGATCACCTTATCAGCGGTTTTCGTCAGCAGGGCCAAACCGTCGGCTGTATCGCCATCGATCCCACCAGTCCCTTTTCCGGCGGCGCCATCCTGGGCGACCGCGTCCGCATGCAACGACACGCCGATGACGACGGAGTATTTATCCGCTCCGTAGCCACCCGTGGAAATATGGGCGGACTCTCGCGATCCACGCCCGCCATGCTTCAGGTCATGGACGCCATGGGGATGGATGTGGTGCTCATCGAGACCGTCGGTGTCGGACAGGATGAAATCGAGATCGTCCGTCTCGCCGATACCAGTATCGTCGTCCTCGTCCCCGGACTGGGCGACGATATCCAAGCTGATAAAGCCGGACTGCTCGAGATCGCCGATGTCTTCGTATTGAACAAAGCAGACCTTGCCGGAATCCGACATCTAAAGCGCGAAATCCAGACGATGTTGAACTTGAATCGTGCCACCGACGGCGATGCCATTGATTCGCCCAAAGTACTCTCCACCATCGCCACTTCTGGCGAAGGCATCTCCGAACTCCTG